>JBBQDF010000084.1:0-9165 GCA_038319475.1 Thermoanaerobaculia bacterium | reverse complement strand
CGGGACGGGCCGAGCTCCCGAGGCCGCCCGCGCACGCATTTCATCCACCGCGGGGGGACGGGCTTGCCGGAGCGACGGGTCCGCTCAGGCGCCCGACACCGGTTCAGCGTTTCTTCAGCCTGGCTCGAACGATCGGCGCGGAAGCGGCGGCGAGCGCCGCCAGCAGCGCGGCAATGAACTGCGCGCGCTTTTTCGCGTCCATCCGCTGCCATTCGCGCGTGATCCGGTCGATGGTGCTTTTCGAAGCGGCGCCCGCCTGCCCGAGGGCGCGCCGAGCCGACTGGACCCCTTCGCCCGAAAGAGACGCGAGGCTCGCGCGGGCCTCCGCGGCTTTGTCCGCGAATCCGCGAAGCATCGTCTCGAGCGAGGGCGTCGCGACCGCGACGGCCTGCTCCGGCGCGGCCTTCTTCGGCCGGGGAGTTGACTTGCGCCGTGCAGGTCCGGCGCCGGTTTTTCTAGCCGGCGCGCGCCGGCGCCGCTTCGGAGCGGGTGTCGAACCTTCTTCTCTGTTGTCGTCTTCCATGGGTCGCCTCCTGAAGAAAAGTGGCGGGACCTCGGCGCTTACTCTCCGGCCGCGGTGAACACCGGCTTGATGTCGACGGGAATGTCCGAGAGGCGCGCCGTCACGGCCGCGATTTCCGGGGTCGATTTTCCGTAGCGGTCGAGAAGACGCCTTCCGCGTTCGAAATCCCCCGTCGCCTCGATCATCAGGAGCTCGTTGGAAAGAGAGCGGACCGCTTCCCGGAACTTCTCCTTTTTGGCCATGAAACGTCCGTTGGCCGCGGGCACGATGGCGCCCTTCTCCCGGAACCAGTTCCACTGAACGGCAGTCCCGCCGCCGTGCGCCTCCTCGAGACCAAAGCGCATCGACCGGAACATCAATCCCATGTAGGTCACCGCGAGCGATTCTTCGTCGAAGGACGTCAGCCACTTCGAGTCGAGCGCGTAGAGAATGTTCCAGAGCCCGACCGCGTCGGCTTTGCACTCCTCGATCGTCGAGTAGATGTTCTTGAGCAGCAGGCGCGCCTCGATGCGCTTTCCGTCGGGGCCCGTGATGACGCCCGGGCCGAGCCCGTGGGAGAGCTCATGAAAAAGCGTGTGATTGAAGTACGGATCGAACGCGATCCGGCCGGCCTGGGAAGGGTCGACGACGCGCTCGGCGACGGGGCGCCCGCTCTGCTGAAACTTCGCTTCCATCACGTTCTTGAGGAGGACCTTTTTCGATCCCTTCGCCTCGCGCACCTTCTCGTCGTTCGGGAGGTTGAAAGCGGACGTCTGTACGCCGCGCCGCGCATCCCCTGACGTGAAAGCCTCCTGCACGACGCGGATCGGCGATTCGAACTTCCGATTGAAGTTCTTGTGCGCCTCGGGGATCGGGAGGTTCCGCTCCATGTCCGGGAGGTGTTGCGCGTAGAGCGCCAGGTGCGCGCTCTCCGCCTTGTCGCGCACCGTGACGAAGGATTCGTACGCAGCCTTGTAGTTGAAGAGCGAGTCCTCGTACACCTCGTACGGTCCGATCGCGATCTCGATGTCCGAGTCGAGGTCCATCCAGGCCAGGTCCGACGCGAAGTAGTCGTCGGATAGGAACGCGTCGGCGCGAAGCGAGAGAAATTTCTTCAACGAGGCGTTCCCGGTAGCGGCGGCGGCCGTCCGGAGCTTCTCGGCGGCGCGCGTTAAAGCCGGCTGATAAAACCTCGAGTACGGGATTGCGACGAGGCGGTCGCCGTCCCGGCGGATCACCGTGAAGAGACTCTGGAAAGTCTCACGGTCCTGCGGGTGCGCCGCCACCCACTTCTCGAACTCGTCGCGGGTCATGTCGAGAGGATAGAAGCCGGCGCCCTTCGGTTTCGGCCGGCGGCCGACGAACGGCTCGTCCCCCTTCAGCCGGTCCCACGGCCCCGCATGGATGTCGAAGTACTCGAGCGCGGCGACCGCGGGGCCTCTCCTGTCGCCGCCTACACGCTCGAGCGCCTGACGCATCGAGGGCACCTCTTCGGAGACCTGCCGGGCAAAGATCCCGTCGAGCTCGCGGGACGCATCGATCAGAAGCTGCAGCGTGCGTGTCTCCCGCTCGTCGAGAAGCGAACGGTCGTACTGGATCCGGGTCGCCGGAAACTGCCGCACGCGGGCGGGAACGTCCGGCGCGATGGCCAGCGAGTCCGCCGCCGGAACGTTCGAGGAGGACACCGGCGCCGGGGGCCGGGCCTGCCCGGAGGACGCCGTCACGGCGGGACGACATCCGAAGGACAGGGCCGCCATTCCGACGAGGACCAGAGTCCTGAGAGCGTGGTGGAATCTCCTGCCCATTGGCGGGAATCTAGCATTCTTCGCACGGCGTACATTTAGCATGTCGGATGCCATGGGGATCGACCGCGATGAGGTTCTCGGGTGGTTCCGGCGCAACCGGCGCCGCTCCGAGTCGCTTTTCGCGATGATTCCCGATTCGGCGTACGTCGAACGTCCCATAGCGCTTCGAAACCCGATCTGCTTCTACGAGGGCCACATTCCCGCGTTCGGGGTGAATACGCTCTGGAAGCGCGCACTCGGTCAACCGGCGTTGAATCCGGAGTACGAACTGCTGTTCGAGAGAGGGATCGATCCCGAAGCGCCTTCCGATGCCCCGGCAATCGAGTGGCCGTCCCGCCGGCAGATCCGCGAGTACGGCGAAACCGTGGATTCGGCCCTCGAGAGCGCTTTCCGCGGTGGGTCGCTCGAGGCCGAGGACAACCCGCTGCTTCGCCGCGGGCAGGCGGTCTACACGGTGCTGGAGCACGAGGTGATGCACCAGGAGACGCTCCACTACATGTGGCGGCGGCTCCCCCCCGGAAAGAAGGTGAAGCCCCTCGACGCGCCGCCCGTGGTCCTCGACGGGAATGGCAGGCGTGAGCCCCGGACCGTTCGGGTCCCGGCCGGGGTTGCGACGGTCGGCGCCGAGGTCGAAAACATCCCGTTCGGCTGGGACAACGAGTTCCCGGCCCGCGCGGTGTCTGTCGACGCATTTCACATCGACGCGCACAACGTGACGGACGCGGAGTTCCTGGAGTTCGTCGAGGCGGGCGGGTACGCGCGCGAGGAGCTATGGGATCCCGAGGGATGGGCGTGGGTTCGGTCGGAGAACGTCTCGCATCCGCCCTTCTGGGCTCGCGGGGGAAGGGGATGGGAGTGGCTCGGAATGTTCGAGCGGATTCCGCTTCCTCCCGCCTGGCCGGTCTGGGTCACGCACGCCGAAGCCTCCGCGTACGCGCGCTGGAAGGACCACCGTCTGCCCACGGAGCCGGAATATCACCGGGCCGCATTTGGCACGCCCTCGGGGACGGAGCGCTCCTACCCGTGGGGAAGCGAGGCGGCCGACTCGACGCGCGGGAACTTCGACTTCCAGAGTTTCGAGCCTGTGCCGGTGGGATCTTTTCCCGCGGGCGCTTCGGCCTGGGGCGTCCACGACCTCGTCGGAAACGGGTGGGAATGGACCTCGACCGTCTTCTCGGGATTCCCCGGCTTCCGGCCCATGGCCTCCTACCCTCAGTACTCGGCCGATTTTTTCGACGGAAAGCATTTCGTCTTGAAAGGCGCCTCCCCGGTGACGGGGCGCGAGCTCGTCCGATCGTCGCTGCGGAACTGGTTTCGCCCGACGTACCCCCACGTCTACGCCTCGTTTCGGTGCGTTCGCTCCGCCTGATGGACCCTTCGGCGAGCGCGATGGAATTCCCGTGAGTCTCCCGACGAGTCTCGCCGCGCCTCCGGCGGAGTCGGTCCGGGACTTTGCGTCCGACGTGCGGCGGGACCTCGCGCTTTCTCCGAAGCAGATTCAGTCGAAATACCTCTACGACGGTCTGGGTTCGACCCTGTTCGAGGCGATCTGCCGGTTGCCGTGGTATCGGATCACGCGGGCGGAGGCGCGACTTCTGTCGACCTTCGCTTCGGAGATCGTCTCCGGGTTTTCCGAGCCCCTGACGCTCGTCGAGCTCGGCTGCGGGAGCGGCGAGAAGCTCGCGATGCTCGCGGAAGCCCTTCGCGCCCGGCGGCGTCGCGTCGCGGTGCACCTGATCGACATTTCTCCGGTCGCCCTCGAGCTCTCGGAGCGCACACTCGGCCGGCTGCAGCACGTCTCCGTCGTGGGGCACCGCGCGACCTACGAGGAGGGACTGCGCCACGCCGCCGCTCAGCGCGTCGACGGCGCCGCGATGCTCGTTCTCTTTCTCGGATCGAATCTCGGCAACTTCGATTCCCCCGCGGCCCACGACTTCCTGAGCGGCATCCGCGCGGCGCTGCGCCCAGGCGACGCGCTTCTCCTCGGCGCCGACCTCGTCAAGCCCGAGCGGGACCTCTTACTTGCCTACGACGATCCGCTGGGGGTCACGGCCGCGTTCAACAAGAACCTGCTGGTGCGGATGAACTCGGAGCTGCTGGCGAACTTCGACCTCGAGGGGTTCGATCACCGGGCGGTCTGGAACGCGCGGGAAGGCCGCGTGGAGATGCACCTCGTTTCCCGCGCGGACCAGGAGGTTTCCATCGAGCGCGCCGGGATCTCCGTCCGATTTGCGGCGGGAGAGCCGATCTGGACGGAGAGCTCCTACAAGTACCTGCCCGAAGATGTCCTGGAGCGGGGCCGGCTGGCGGGGTTCGGATGCGTGGAGCAGTGGGTGGACTCGAGCGCGCGATTCGCGCTGACCCTGTTTTCCGCCGACTGATCGCCTCCGCCGGTCATCGCCCGCGTCCCCTTCCCATGTAATCTTCTACGGCTCCGGAGCCGTCTCTGGAAGCGATTCGTGTTTCCCGCGGCGAGCCGTTTTTCCCGGCGCCGCGGGTCTGGAGGGAAATTGAAGTCTTTTTTCGCCGCGCTCGCGCTGTGTCTGCTCCTTCCCTCCCTGCCCGTCGGGGGAGAGGAGGCGCTCGACCTCGACATGGAGAACCGCATCCGGCAGGAGGGTTTTCACAATTCGCAGGTGATGACGACCGCGAGTCACCTCATGGATTCCATCGGCGCGCGCCTGACGGGGTCGCCGAACATGAAGAAGGCCAACGACTGGACGCGGCGACAGCTCGAGGCGTGGGGCCTTGCCAACGCGCACCTCGAGAGCTGGGGCCCGTTCGGTCGCGGGTGGAGCTACGAGCAGTGCACGCTGCGCATGATCTCTCCCGACTCCGCGGAGCTGCTCGCGCTGCCCGTCGCGTGGTCCCCCGGCACGAACGGGCCTCTCCGCGCGAGCCTCGTCCGCGCGAAGCTCTCGACGGAGGACGATCTGAAGTCCGAGAAGGGGAAGCTCGCGGGGAAGGTCCTCCTCCTGGGAGACATGCGGGACGTCCGCCCGTCGGAGACCTCGCTCTCGGAGCGGTATGACCAGAAGGCGCTCACCGAGATCGAGGCCTACGAGATCCCCGGACTGACGCCGAGGCCGCGGCCCGGACAGCCGCCGTTCAATCGGGAGGAGTTTGCGAAGCGGCGGCGTTTCCGACGCGCGCTCGAGAAGTTCCTGGCCGACGAAAAAGTCGCCGCCGTCCTCGAGCCGGGGGCGCTCGATGGCGGGACGTTTCGGGTGCAGGGCGTCGGAAACGGCTACAAGCCCGACGCTCCGGCGACCGTCCCGCAGGTGATGCTCGCGATCGAGCACTTCGGCCGTCTTGCCCGCCTTCTCGAACGCAAGGAAGACGTCCAGGTGGAGCTGAACGTCAAATCCCGCTTCCACACCGAAGACACGATGTCCTACAACACGATCGCCGAGATCCCCGGCACCGACAAGCGCGGCGAGGTCGTGATGCTCGGCGGCCACATGGACTCGTGGCACGGCGGAACCGGCGCGACCGACAACGGCGCGGGTGTTGCCGTGGCCATGGAAGCCGTCCGGATACTCAAGGCCGTAAACGTGCGGCCGCGGCGGACGATCCGGATCGCGCTCTGGAGCGGAGAGGAACAGGGACTGCTCGGATCGAAGGCCTACGTCCGCGCGCACTTCGGGTCGCGGCCCGAGCCTGCCGCGGCGGACCTCGAGCTGCCGCCGTTCGAGCGCCCCTCGCCCGGTCCCCTGAAACTCAAACCGGAGCACGCGAAGCTCTCGGCGTACTTCAACCTGGACAACGGCACGGGACGCATTCGCGGCGTGTACAGCCAGGAAAATGTCGCGGTGGTGCCGATCTTCGAGGCCTGGATCCGCCCGTTGAAGGACCTAGGGGTCTCGACCATCAGCAGTCGCACCACGTCGGGAACCGACCACCTCTCCTTTGACGAGGTGGGACTTCCCGGTTTTCAGTTCATCCAGGACGAAGTCGAGTACGAAACGAGGACACACCACACGAACATGGACACTTACGAACGGCTCCAGCGCGAAGACCTGATGCAGGCGTCCGTCGTCATGGCGTCGTTCGTTTACGCCGCGGCGGCCAGAGACGGGCTGATCCCGAGAAAGCCGCTCCCGAAGGACAGGCCGCAGCGCGAAGGCGCCGCGCCGGCAGCGGCTCCCGGGGAGAGGGGTCCGCTCGCGAAGCCCGAGCGCCCGGCGGGAGCGCCTCCGAGCGCGCCGCCGGCCGTGCCGCAGCCTCCTCCGCCCACGGCGGCGCCCGCGGACCGCGCGCACTGAAGGCCCGGCCCGTCGGATAGTCTTTCCGAATCGGGCGGGCCGCAACTCCGCGGTCCGGCCGTCCCTGCCCGAAAGGAAGATCCGATGAGTCTTCTCGCCTCCATTCTTCTCGTCCTGGCGCTGCCGGCGGGTGCCGCGCGGCCGCGGACCGGGGCGGCCCTCCCCACCCCGGGTGATTTCACGCCCGGGGAGAAGGCCGCGGCCGCGACGATCACCCCGGAGGTGATTCGCGCACACACCCGGTTTCTCGCCTCCGACCTGCTGGAGGGACGCGGCCCCTCGACTCGCGGAGACCGGCTCTCGCTCGAATACGTCGCTTCGCAGATGGAGGCGATGGGCCTTTCCCCTGCGGCTCCGGGGGGCGGCTGGATCCAGAAAGTGCCGCTGGTCGCGATCACACCGAAAGTGACCGAGGCCATGACGTTCGCGGGGCCCCGCGGGCGGCAGGAGACGCTGCGCTACAGCCAGGACTTCATGGCCTTCCCCGGCGTGCAGAAGCCCGCCATCACCGTCGAGAACGCCGAGGTCGTGTTCGTGGGCTACGGGATCGTGGCGCCGGAGTACGGGTGGGACGACTACAAGGACGTGGACGTGCGCGGCAAGGTGCTCCTGATGATGAACAACGACCCGGAGGACGATCCGAAGCTCTTCGCGGGAAAAACGCGGCTCTGGTACGGCCGCTGGGACTACAAGTACGAGATCGCCGGACGCAAGGGCGCCGCGGCGGCGATCATCATTCACACGACGCCTTCGGCGGGGTACGGCTGGAACGTCATCCAGACGAGCTGGGCCGGCGAACGATACGAGCTTCCGGACGAGGGGAGCCCCCGCGCGGCCCTCAAGGCATGGGCCACGGAAGGAGCCTCGAAGAAAATCGCGGCGCTCGGAGGACAGGACCTCGACCACCTCCGGGCGGCGGCGCAGCGCCGGGATTTCCGTCCGGTCCCGCTCGGCGTCCGGCTCTCCTTCGCGGTGCAGAGCGCGATTCGGAACGTCGAAAGCGGGAACGCGCTCGGGCAGATCCGCGGCAGCGACCCGGCGTTGTCGAAGCAGATCGTGATCTACACCGCGCACCATGATCACTTCGGGAAAAAGGAGGGAAAGCCCGGCGAAGTGCTGATCTTCCACGGCGCGCGCGACAACGCGTCCGGGGTCGCGGCGGTGCTCGCGATCGCACGCGCGTACACCCGCCTGCCGAAGCCGCCGCGGCGCACGATCGTGTTCGCGTCCGTCACTGGCGAAGAGCAGGGACTCCTCGGCTCCGAGTACCTCGCGAAACACCCGCCGGTGCCGGCCCGCGACATCGCCGCGAACCTGAACATCGACGAGTTGAACATCTGGGGGCGCACGCGGGACGTGTCCATGATCGGGCTAGGCAAGTCGAGCCTCGACGTTCCGATCCGGGAGATCCTCGCGATGCAGGGCAGGACCGTGAAAGCGGACCCCTTTCCTGACAAGGGCCACTTCTACCGTTCCGACCAGTTCAACTTCGCAAAGATCGGCGTTCCCGCTTCTTACTTCGATCCGGGGACGGACTTCATCGGAAAGCCCGCGGGGTGGGGCGAGCAGCAGATTGACCACTACGAGAGACAGGACTACCACCAGCCGTCCGACGAGTACCGCGACAGCTGGGATCTTTCCGGGGCGATCGAGGACCTGCAACTCGATTTTTATCTCGGGCTCAAAGTGGCCAACGCCGAGGCCAAGCCGCAATGGAACGCTGGCGATGAATTCGAATCCACCAGAAAGCGGGCGGAGGCGGAGGGCGCCTCACCGGCGAGGCGATAGGCGAAGAGAGGCCGGGGAAGCGGTCCGCGGACTTCCCCTGCTCCGCTCGCGCGGAGGCGCGGAGGCGCGGAGGCGGAGAGGAGAGGACCCTTGCGCCTCCCGCTGCGCCCGGGTGCGCGGCGCAGGCCGGCATCCGCCTTGCAACGAAATCCCTTTGCCCCTTTTCCCGCAATCGGGCGGGCAACGAACCCTGGAGGCCTCATGAAACGGACCGGCATGGCACTCGTGTTTCTTCTCGCGATCGGGATGTCCACTCCCTCGACACTCTTCGCGCAGGGGACCGGCGTGCACTTCGGCCTCTCCGGCGGCGGGGACTTCCCCGTCTCCGACCAGTCCGACATTTACAAGACGGGCTGGAACGGCACCGCGCTTTTCGCGATCAACTTCGGATCCTCGCCCGTCGGTCTGCGGATCGACGGCTCGTACCACGAGTTCAAGACGAAGAGCGAGTTGAACGCGTTCTTCGTCGGCTCCGGCCGGACGCGCGTGATCGACGGGACCTTCGACGTGGTGATCGGACCCCGCGGCATGGCCGTCGAGCCTTACTTCCTCGGCGGCGTGGGCGCCTACGACCTGCGTTTCCGCGGCCAGGAGATCCATTCGAACAACGCGTTCTCGGACGACACGACCCGGTTCGGGTGGAACGCCGGGGGAGGCCTCGCGTTTCCGATGGGCCACTCGAATTCCGGCAGCCGGTTCTTCATCGAGGCGCGCTACACGAGCGTGTCGACCAATGGCAGCCGGTTTTCCGACAGCGTCAACAACAACGGCGCGCGCTTCACGTTCGTGCCGGTGAATATCGGGT
>JBBQDF010000083.1:0-9194 GCA_038319475.1 Thermoanaerobaculia bacterium | reverse complement strand
CGGTACAAACCTTGCACTAACGCGCGAGCGCCCATCACGCTTCAGGTCCGAGCGGGCCTCGGGAGCGATGACCCTCGGGAGCGATGACGCGGTTTCCGGCCTCGGCGGTTTGATCGCAGAAGCTCGACAACATCGTCGCGTACTTGAAAGCCATGAGGCACCACACGGGGGGCAGATGAAACACGGAGAAGGATTCGCGCAGGGTGTCGGCGCGGGGGCTGGCTTGATCCTTTTCTCCGTGGCGGCCCTGTTTCTGACGTCCCGCGGCCGCCGCCCGCTACTCTCGATCCTGCGAAAGATGGAGGACGCGGCGCGATCGGGCCGTTCGCCCTGGACCGGAGAGCCTCGCGCCAACTATCTGGACATGTGCCGCTCCGCCGGCCTGTGAACGCTGAGCCGAGACACGGAGCGACCGGGATCGGAAGACGCGACACCGCGTCGCAGGAAGCCGCGAGCGCGCGGAAACCGCAGCCTCGATATCGGCACCCTTGTTGCTCCACTCCAGGGCGGAGGGGATCCCATGAAATGCGAACACCAGGGTTGCCGCTGCGAGGAAACACGCATCGAACGCGGGAACAAGAAGTTCTGCAGCGACCGGTGCGCGGAGATGGAGATGTCGGGGACGCCCGAGCCGATGTGCGTGTGCGGTCACCCGGACTGCGCCGCGGCGTGAGGGGAATGGGGTCTTGAGGGGTCAGGCGTAACCGGTCAGGCGGAAAGAAGGGGTGTCGGGTGCCGTGAGAACTGACGCTCACCGCTCAACTCACAACGCCAACGCTCAAACCCTCAACCTTTCCCCGACCCCTCCCGCGCGCGAACGATCCCCGTGTATCCGAACCAGAGGCCGAAGACGAACAGGAGCGAGGCTGCCCCGGCCGCCAGGGCGAGCGCGCGTGAATGGAAGCTGCTCAGGCAGACGACGTAGAGATCTAACGACAGACCCAGGCCCAGAAAAACCAGCGCCGCCAGGAGAAAGCGGCCGGCAACCTTCTCCACGCGCTCCGTGTCGCGCCCCCCTTCCACGATGCGATGCCAGGCGGCGGGGGCCATGAGGAACACCGTCGAGACCCCGATTGCGGAGAGCGCCGCCAGGTGAACCCACTTCGCAGACTCGGGAAGCTTTCCAAAGGTCTCTTTCATCACGGCCACGAATTGAAACCCGAGAAGCGCCTGGGCTCCCGGTAGAACGACCCGGGTCTCGGTGAGCACGTTCTTGATCCGCTCTTCGGTGTCGGGATTTTTTCGCTCGTTGCCACTTTTTTTCATGCGTTCCTCCCCGCTCCGCCTCCAGAACTCCAGGCCGTACCAGAAAAACAGCGCGAAGATGCCAGCGAGGACCCCGCTGACCAGGCCGCCGCGCTCCGTAGAAATTTCGCGGCCTGCGACCGCGAACACAATGCCGAGGCCGAGCGCGAAAGGGAAAAGCGCCGCCGCCGTGACCGCGGTGATGAACCTGTGAAACCGGTCGCTCAGCTCGCCCTCCTCCACAATCCGGTGAAACGCCGCGGGTGAGACGAGAAGGCCGGTCGCCACGAGCATCAGGGCGAGGTCGATAAAGATGAGCACGCGAGACGTTTCGGGGAGCTTGCCGAAACCCTCCTCGAGCGCGGCATGAAACTGAATTCCGAGCAGAACCTGCGCGCCGAGAATCAGGGTGCGCGTCTCGTTCAACGCGTTCTCGATGCGATTCTCAATCTTCGACACCGCTCTCGACCGCTGCGAGGACCGCCTCCCGTGGCGCGAATCCTGGCGCACCCTCGGCCGATCCGGGCCTCGATCGTTTACCTCGCGGATGTCCGGAGGCCTCTTTAGAAACTGGGCCTTCGCGGGCCGGTTATTGCCGGAAGCTGCACGAAATTCAGGACTAATCGTCTGGTACGGCAATTGCTAATTCTGGCGCGAGTCACGATCCGGAGGCAGCCGAATGTCGCTTCACATCCGCGTCGAAACGCCCCTTCCGGAGACCGTCGGGTCGGCGCGCGTCGGGCCACGCCGCGGCCCTCTGCTTCCGGAGTCCGGGCCCGAGCTCGATCGCGAGATTGAACGCCGTGTCTTGCGGAAGGCGCCGGCGCGCGCGGTGCCGCCTTTCTCGACCGAGGATTGGACCGCCACCGCTCTGGCGCAGATGGTTTCGCGACAGACGGGTTGGGCGTGCGAAGTCAGCGAGCAGGACGCCACGTGGAGCGCGATCTGGATCGAATATCCGAACTCCTCGCCGTCCGCGCCGCGGCAGCGGATCCTGTCGATGATCACGGCCTCGGCTCCGACCCGGGCGCTCGCGATCTGCCGCGCGCTCATCCGGGCGACGGGCTGTCCCCGGTGGCCAGGGGTCGTGCGCGGCGGCGAGGGCAATGAGCCCTTCTCCCGCGATCCGGCTCGCTCCTCGAGCACGGAGTCCGGTTCCCGCAACCGGCACTAAAACTAGAAGGGCGTCGAGGCGGGTTGGCGAAGGGCCCGGATATTGCTGTTTCGCTCTTTGGTCCGGCTGTCGCTTTAAGTTCCGCGTTCTCCAGAGGATAATTGAGAGGAAACGGATTCGAAGCCGCAGAGGAAAATTGTGCTTCAGAAACAAAGCTCGACGAAGAAGATTGTGATCCTGGGTGCCGGACCGACCGGTCTCGGGGCCGCGTACCGCTTGAAAGAGATCGGCCACGAAGACTTCGTGGTCTTGGAAGCCCGGGACAGCGCGGGAGGTCTCGCCTCGAGCGAGACCAGCGCGAACGGTTTCATCTACGACATCGGAGGCCATGTCCTCTTTTCGCACTTCCGGTATTTCGACGAGCTCTTCGACCGGATGCTGGGCGACGAGTACCAGGAGCTTCAGCGGGAGGCCTGGGTCTGGATGATGGATCGATTCCTCCCGTACCCGTTTCAGAACAACATCAAGGACCTGCCCCCCGAAGCCGTGTTGAAGTGCGTTCTCGGGGTAATCGCCGCGCAGAAGGCGCAGCTGCGGTCGGGTCAGGAGAAGCCGGCGTACCGGACGTTCGAAGAACTCATCCACGGGATCTTCGGCGAGGGGATCGCCGAGTACTTCATGATGCCCTACAACTTCAAGGTCTGGGCGCACCCGCCGAAGATGCTAGGCACGCATTGGATCGGGGAGCGCGTTCCGGTCGTCGATCTCGAGCGGATGATCACAAATGTCGTCCTGGACCGCGCGGATGTTTCCTGGGGACCGAACAACACCTTCAAGTATCCCCGCCACGGCGGAACCGGGGGGCTCTTCCTCCGGGTCGCGGAGACGCTGGAGGACCGGATCCGGTACGGCGCGCAGGTCGTCGGCGTCGACACGAGGAAGAAACGCGTCCTCCTGCAGGACGGATCCGACGAGGAGTACGACGAGCTCATCTCGACGATGCCGCTCGACCGGCTGGTCCAGTCGGTGAAGGACGCGCCGTCCGAAGTCGTCGCCGCCACCTCGCTGCTCCACCACTCCGGGAGCGCGATCGTAGGGGTCGGCGTGAATCAGCCGTCCCCGACGACGAAGTGCTGGATGTATTTCCCGGAGGAGAACTGCCCGTTCTACCGCGTGACCTATCTCTCGAACTACTCCCCGGAAGTGGTCCCCGACGCGTCACGGCAGTATTCGCTGCTCGCGGAGGTCTCGCGGTCGCCGTACAAGCCGGTGAACCTCGACACGGTCGTCGACGAGGTCGTCCAGGGGTTTGTCAACACGCGGCTTCTCTCTCCCGCGGACCGGAAAGACGTCGTCGACACACACCTCATCGTGCGCGAGTACACGTACCCGATTCCGACGATCGAGCGCGACGACGCGCTGTCGGTCATCCAGCCCTGGCTCGAATCGCGCGACATCTACTCGCGCGGGCGGTTCGGCGCCTGGAAATACGAGATCGGCAACATGGACCATTCCGTCCAGATGGGCGCAGAGATCTCGGACCGGCTGGTGCGCGGTCGCCCTGAGCACTGCTGGAAAGACGACATCCTTCCCAAGAAAGACCAGGACCTCGGACTGAACCCGCTCCCGTCCCCGTCGACGCCTCGCCGCGCGCCGCAGACGGCGCCCGCGGCCGTCTGACGGCGTCCCCCCCGCGCACGTCCCGCCGCCGGCGAACTCACGCCGACGGCGGCGACTAGCTCTTCCCGTTCCGGCGGTCGCGGACCTCCTGCGGGTCCTGCTTCCCGCCCGGCCGCGCCGCTTCACCGCCCTCCAGGAAGCCCCGGGTGAACTTCCCGGCCGCGCCTCCTTCGCGCCCTTCCGCTCCGTTGGGCATCTGCTGGTCATTCGCGTTCGCGCTGTCGGTCGTCCGCCGGGCGAGCCCGGTCGGGTCCTTCGGATTGCCCTGGAGCTCTTCGCGATCGATGCCCTTTCCGCCTGTGTGCTTCATGCGTCACCCCCCGGAGCCTCCAAGCGAGATCGATGCCCGCCGGCGGGGTTAACAGGTTCCGCCGTCCGGCATAGCCGCGGCAAAGCCCGTTCGCTGGCGCGCGATGCGCTCGACCCGAGCGTCCGCGACGCCCGGCCGGCTACGTTCGCGTCGACGACGCTGAGCGCGAGAGCGAGCGAGGGGACCTGCTCCAGCCGCTCGACCGCGTGCTCTCGACATACTCCTCCCGGACGAGCGCTCCGGTTGAACGGTGGAGGCGGACCGGCGGTTTGCTTGAGGCGGGGGTCGCCGGAGGGCTTCTACCCGCTACGACCCTTCCTCACAATCGGGGCAGCCGAGGAACGGGATGCGCTCTGCCGCGACGGGGTGCGCGTCCCCCGAGATGCTGCCCCACGCGCCTCCCTGCGCGTGCCAGAGGTAACACTCCAGCCGGTACGCGTCGTTCGCGTTCTCCGCCCGCATCCAGCCAAAGAGGACATTGTCGCCTCCGGCCCGAGCGTGCTGGAGAAGGCGCTGCCGCAGGTCGAGGTCATCGCGGCCGACCCGCTCGTCGACTCGACCGCCCGACGCGACCGATTTGACGAAATAGACCCCGGGAATGCCGGGGGGCACGGTGCGCGCCACGTTGGTCTCGGTCATCCGCATCGCGGCCTGGATGCGGGCAGGGGGCAGGAGGTCCGGAAAAAGGGAAGGCTGCGCCGGGTCCGCAGAGAACTCTTCGGTCCGCGCCTGAAGCGCCGAGCGCATGAGAGAACAGTGTAAGCGGGAAACCGGAATTGAGGACCGAAACCGGGAGCCGGCTGGCGCACCGGGCGGGTGAAGTCGGATTCGTGCGCCGCTTCCAGCGGGTCGGCTAGAGGACTTCCATGTGGGTATGGTCTTCGGGGTACCCGCACTCGCACCAGGCGAGCAGCAGACCCTCGGGTCCGCCTATCTGAAGGATCCGGCATTCGCACTCGAAGCAGATGTCACCGAGCGTGTGACCCGAGCATGTGTATCGATCCGGCGTCGGAAATTGATCGATCCCGGCGCGGACGTTCGGGTCCGGCGCGCCCGGCGCCTGTCTCCTCGCCGCTCCGACCCGCTTCGCCTTCGCGGAGGGGGCTCGTGTCCCTTTCGCCGTTCCCGCCATGCGACCGCCCCCTTTCATCCCTTGACGCAGACGACCTGCTTCAATCGTGCCACGACCTCGACTAAGTCCGAAGATTTCGCGATGACTTCTTCGATCGGCTTGTAGGACGACGGGATCTCGTCGATGACGCCCGCGTCCTTCCGGCATTCGACTCCGGCGGTCTGTAGCTCGAGATCCTCCCGCGTGAACCGCCGCTTCGCCTCGCTGCGAGACATCGCCCGGCCGGCGCCGTGGGGCGCGCTCTCGAAAGCCTCCCGGTTGCCGAGCCCCCGGACGACGAAAGACCCCGAGCCCATCGACCCCGGGATGATGCCGAGCTCGCCTTCTCCCGCCCGGATCGCGCCCTTGCGCGTGACGAGCACGTTTTCGCCGAAGTGCACCTCGTCGGCGACGTAGTTGTGATGACAGTTCACCGACAACGTGATTCCGAGATGCGAGACGTCTCCCTCGAGGCCGAGCGCGAACGCGAGTTGCCGCAGGACCCGGTCCATCATGATGTCGCGGTTCTGGCGCGCGTAGTCCTGGCACCAGTCGAGGTCCTCGCGGTACTCGCGGAACTCCCGGGTGCCGGAGAGGAAGTACGCGAGATCCGGGTCCGGGAGGCTCTCGGAAAGCCGTTTCATCGCGCCCTTCGCGCGGCCGATGTGGGTCTCCGCGACGGTCTTCCCCACGTTGCGGCTCCCGGAGTGGAGCAGCACCCAGATTCTGCCGTCGTCGGCATCGACGCAGATTTCGATGAAGTGATTTCCGCCGCCGAGCGTCCCGAGCTGGTGGAGGGCGCGGTCGGCCAGCGGCGCCGTGCCCGCGTGCGGTCGCCCCCTCGCCGCCATCCACCTCGACGCGTTCTCGAACGGCTGCCGGCGGCTCTCGCGCCCGACGGGGATCTCCCGCTCGATCGAGGCACGCAGCCTTTTCAAGGCCGCGGCATTTAACCGCTCCGCCGGAAAGGACGTCTTGCGGGCCGCCATGCCGCACCCGATGTCAACCCCGACGGCCGCGGGGCAGATCGCGCCTTTTGTTGCGATCACGCTTCCGACCGTCGCCCCCTTCCCGAGATGCACGTCCGGCATCGCCGCGACGTGCCGGAACACGAAGGGCAGCGCGGCCGTGTTTTTCAGCTGCGCCATCGCCTCCGGCTCGACCCGGTCCGTCCAGATCTTCACCGGCACACGCGCGTTCAAAACCATTTCTATTGGCATGCGAAAAGCCTCGAGGGCGATGAAACGGATCGAGCTGCGCCGAACCCCGCACAACAGCCGAGGGTTCCCGGCTCTTCCCTCGCGCCGGCCTCTGTCCGGCCCAGGGGGGCGGCCCGAAAAAAGCGCCGCGGAACTATTTTGCGGCGCGCGACATCTTTTCGATGCGCGACCACCGCGCGTCCGTGACCGGCATCACGGAGAGGCGGGAGAGCCGGACGAGGGCGAAATCCTGGAAGAAGTCGTCGACCTTGACCGCGGAGAGCGTCACGGGCCTGGCAAGC
Source organism: Thermoanaerobaculia bacterium (assembly GCA_038319475.1). Classification (GTDB taxonomy): domain Bacteria; phylum Acidobacteriota; class Thermoanaerobaculia; order UBA5066; family Gp7-AA6; genus JALYUA01. Next base: position 2,233 of record JBBQDF010000083.1, on the reverse strand, counting down.
TTCACGACCGGCATCACGTCGACCGCGGCGAGCTTCCCCGCCGGGTCGGAAGGATCGTCGTAGGCGTCGCCCGCCGCCTTCGCCACGCCGACGATCGCCTTCTCGGAGCCCGTGTGGTAGAAAAAAATCCGGTCGCCCTTCTTCACGGAACGCAAGTGCTTCTGCGCGACCGGGTTCCGAACGCCGGACCAGACGGTGCGGCCGTCCCGCACGAGGTCGTCCCACGAGTAATGTGCGGGCTCTTCCTTGAACAGCCAGTTCATGACTTCTTTCCACGCGGCCCGAGGGCATGGAGAAGCGGCCGCCGCAAAGCCGTTCTCATCGGAAGGCGGAAGGCGGAAGGCCAGGGATTCTAACTCCAAATCCAATAGACTCACCGGCTCAGACACCACAACCCTTTCGATGAAAGCAGGAGGACAGATGCAACGTCGCCAATGGATCGCCTTTTCCGCCGCCCTGATCGGAAGCGCCGGCCTAGCGCTGGCGCAGACCAGCTCGACGAGCACGAACACGAGCTCGACCACCACGAGCACCTCCGGGATGGCGAGCACCGCCCCGGCGGCGGCCCGCCGCGCGCCGAGTCCCGCCGGAACCGCGGCCACCCAGGTGGGCGGGAGCTGGAGCGCGCCGGACAAGGACGGCGAGCAGCGTTACCAGGGCGGTAAGTGGATCGAGGTCACCTACAGCCGGCCGATTCTCCGCGGACGCGCCGAGGTCTTCGGAAAGGGCGCTGACTACGGGAAGAAAGTGCTGGGCGGAGCCCCGGTGTGGCGCGCGGGCGCGAACCAGACGACGAAGTTGAAAACGGAAGTGCCCCTGGAGATCGGCGGGAAGCGGCTCGCCCCGGGCGAGTACGATCTCTTCGTGGATCTGAAAGAGAGCGGCTGGACGCTGATCGTTTCCACACAGCCGTCGCAGGAGAAGTACGACCCGGCGGACAAGGCGAGGATCTGGGGCTCCTACGGGTACGACTCCAAATTCGACGTCGTTCGAGTTCCCATGACCATGATGAAACCGGCCGTCTCGATCGACCAGTTCACGATCGGCTTCGCCGACATGAGCGACCGCGGCGGCAAGCTCGCGATGGCCTGGGGCCACCAGGCGGCTGTCGTGCCGTTCACCGTCAGCCAGTAGCCGAGTTTCGAAGGAGACGCGGCGCCGAGCGGGCCGCGTCTTTTTTTGTGCGCGGAAAGACCGTTCCGCGTCACGGCGCAGGAGATCGAAACGGCTCTGAGAGAGAAGGGCGGAGGCGGGTTCCGCGCGGCGCCGGCGCTCACGGCGTCAGCCGTGCGACGCTCTCCCGCCTTTTCGACGGACCGGCGGCGACGGCGCCCGAACCACGGCGCCTCGCAAGACAGTCGCGCGGTTTCTTTTGCTAGTGTCACTCCCATGAACTCTCACTCCGGGCTTCGCGCGGGCGAAGCTTTGCGCCGCGCGCGCCGGTTTGCCCTTCTCGGCATCGCTTTCCTCGCCGTCGCCGCCGGCGGCATTTCGGAGCAGCGGGAGATCCCGTTCTGGCCGAATCGCGTCCTGGAGGCGATCCGCTCCGAGGTCGACGGCAACGCGGCGCTACAAACCGTGCGCGACCTCGGCCGCTTTCATCGCGTGCACGGCTCCTCCGGATACGCCGCCGCCGCGCGGCGCATGCGCGAGAAGCTCGCCGCCGCGGGGCTCTCGGACGCCGCGGTCGAAAAGTTTCCAGCCGACGGCAAGACACGCTACGCGCATTTTCGGAGCTACCCGGGGTGGGAGGCGGCCGAAGCGTGGATCGAGGAGGGCGATGGCGGACGCGTCCTCGCGCGCTATCCCGACCTGCCGGTCGCGCTCGCCGACTACAGCCAGGACGCGGACCTCTCGGCGGAACTGGTCGACGTCGGCGCGGGCACCGAGCCCGCCGACTACGCAAGCAAGGACGTGCGCGGAAAGATCGTGCTCGCGGACGGGGACCTCCCCCGGGTTCACCGGCGTGCCTGCGAAGAGCGCGGCGCCGCCGGGTTCCTGTCCGACTTTCCGAACCAGACGACCGCATGGTCGGGGGACGACCGCGACCTCGTGCGCTGGGGCCATCTCTCCCCCTATCAGCCGGCGAACCGCTTCGCGTTCATGATCTCGAAGAGGCAGGCGGAGACTCTGCGCCGCCGCCTCGGCGCGGGAGAGCGAATCTCCCTTCACGCGCGGGTCAAAGCGCGGATGGTCCCCGCGAGCTACGACGTCGTCGAGGCGACGATCGGGG
>JBBQDF010000082.1:0-9307 GCA_038319475.1 Thermoanaerobaculia bacterium | reverse complement strand
TAGAGGACCTCGATGTTGACTCCCGCGTCCGCCATCCGGCGGCAGATCGCACCGAGCTGTCCCGGCCGGGACTGATCGAGGCGCTGGACGAGCACCTCCCGATCTCCGAGCACCTCGATGCCGGGTGCCGCGAGCGCCTTCCGCGCGGAGGCGGCATCCTCGACGAGGAAGTGGGCAATTCCTCCGTCTCCGACCGCGAACGCTCCGCCGCCCTCGACGCTGACCCCCGCCCTGCCGAGAGTTTCTCCCAGCTCGGCGAGAGCGCCGGGACGATGTTCGAGCCTGATTGCGATGTCTCTCACGTTTCTCCTCCTCTGAAATGAGGCGAGCGCCTCATGCTAAGCCTCCCCCCGAGAAAAAGCGGCTCGGACAACTGCAGCATGAGGGACGACCCCATTTCCGCCCCGAGGCTCCCGACGGCGCCGCGGCGAGACGGACCGGGGCCGCGTACACTCTGGAAATGCGCGCGAGGGTCGGTGCAGCCGGGCTGCTGCTGGCCGCGGCCACCCTCGTGGGATTCCGCCATACGATCGAACTTCGCCTGCTGAGGCACCGGAGCGTTCCCGTTCCATCTGTCTCGGGAGAGCCGGTTCAGGAAGCCGACGGAAAACGTCCCTTTGAATTTCGCGCCGGACCGCACCGGTTCCGCGTCGTGCCCCGATTCCGTTGGGACGAGTCCGCCAGAGTCCTCTCGGAAAGGCCATACCGGTTCTCGACCGCCGCCGGATTGATCCCACGGGACCTCGTTCTGGGTTGGGGGTCGGTCCTTCTCCCGCCGTACGCGGGACGCCTGCACTTCACGCAGTACGCGCGCTTTTACATGTGGGGAACTTCGGACCGTTCTCTCGACCGTCAGACGATCGTGTCGCACACGGCCAACACCCACGTCATACCCTCGGACGATCGGCTCCGGCGGGCGCTCGCCTGCGTCGCCCGGGGCGACGACGTGCGCCTGGAGGGCTGGCTCGTCGACGTCGAAGGGATCGATCGACCGACCTTCCGATGGGGGACGAGCACGAGCCGAGATGACGAAGAACCCGGCGGTTGCGAGACGGTCTTCCTGACACGCCTGACCGTCGGATCTCGCGTCTACGAATAGGCCGGAGCGACGCGCGACGGGGCGGTCAGACGGTCGATGCGGCGTCCGGAAGAAGCCGCCCAGGGATGCCGCGATGTCTCGTCCTCAGGCGACGGGCACTTTCGCGGGCAGGGTCAGGCAGAACGTGCTCCCCTGCCCGGAATCGCTCTGCGCCCGGATTTTTCCGCCGTGCGCTTCGACGAGGCACCTCGAAATGTAGAGCCCGAGGCCCACGCCGCGATGATCGTTTTTCCCGATCTGCCAGAACCGCTCGAACACCGCCTCGAGCAGGGCGGCAGGAATGCCGATGCCGGTGTCCCGGACCGAAAGCCGGACTTCGTCTCCGGCGCGCTCCGCGCGAATCCGGATCTCACCGCCCGACGGAGTGAACTTGATCGCGTTCGTGAGGAGGTTTGCCAGGACCTGGAGCATACGGTCGTGGTCGAAATCCGAGGAAAGAGGGCTCTCGACGATCTCACTCTGCAGAGAGATCCCCTTCGCCATCGCCGCCGGATGAAACGTATCCACGGCCTCTGCGATCAGGGCGGTCCATTCGCCCCGTGTCGGCGCGATCGCGAGCTTCCCGGCGTCGATGCTCACGACATCGAGAAGATCTCCAATCAGCCTGTCCATCCGACCGCAATAGCGCTGGATCCGCGAGGTCTCGTCGAGAGTCCGCCTGCGTTGCTCGCCCTGGGCGGGGCTCCGGGAGAGTTGTTCGGCGCTCACAACTATCCCGCCGAGGAGATTGCGCAGATCGTGGCTGACGATTGCCAGGAAGTCGTCGCGGTTGGCGACGGCGTCGTCGGAACGCGCCCGTTCGGTCAGCAGATACCTGTCGGTCTTGTCGCGCACGAGCGGCAGCAACATCCGCATCGTCCGCGAAGTGGCGTTGCGTTCCTGCTGGAGCGTTTCATCGGCGGAGTCGCGCTCGTCCTGGAGGGCTTCGTCCTGGAGTACTCGCTCCTCCTCGACGATCGCAGAGGTCTCGACAGCGGGCGGCATCTCCCCGAGCTGCCGATCGGCCCGATTTCTCGCGGCGGCGAGAACGGCGTCCGCCTGGACGCGGGCCTGCCGGACCACCTGGTCGGCATCCAACTCGACGGCCGCCTGCTTCTCGAGAAGGGCGAGGTCCGCTTTTTCCCGCTCGACGCGGAGGCTCTGGTCGGTCTGCTCGCGCTCGAGCCTGGGTCCCTTGCTCTTAGCCACGATCCACTTTACTTGAGCAGCGGGGCCCCCGCTGTCGGAGGCGGGAGGCGGCGTCATCCCGCCGGTACCGGGTTGCCGACGGGACACGGTCGACGCTCACGGCAGTTTCACGTCGGCCAGGGCGAATGGGACCTCGGCAAAAGAGTTTGCCGTCTTCAACCGGACCTGCAGTGTCGCCGTCGGGGGAACGGGCTCGAACATCCGGATGATCCGATAACCTTCCAGATTCGTGGTGGCGTACGAGCGGACCGGCGCGCCTTCGGGGGTTGCGAGCTCGAAGGAGAAGATTTTCTGGTCGGGGTCCTCGACTTTCAGGATGAGGTCGTTTTCCCCGACGCCCGAGACGAGGGTCTCGATGGTCCCCGCGAGCATGCCGGCCACCGCGTCGGCCATGGCTTCCATGCCCTCTTTTTTCGACTCGCTCTTCTTCTTCGCTGCCCGCGCCTTCTTCGCCCCGGCCTCATCCTTTTCGCGCTGGAGCCCTGCCTTCGAGAGCACCCGGAGCTGGATCTTCCGGCTGGCCAGCGCGGCGACGGCGAGGGTCCTGTCGGTTTTCGAGAGGATCCGTTCGATCCTGACGGTCGATGCCGGGTCCCGCGACGGCAGATAGATCTCGAGAATCCCTTCCACCGCGGTGAGCGACCTCGCCTGCCGCGAAGAGCTTCCGAGATCGAGCGCGAACGACGGGGTGCCGTCCCCGCGGGCGTCCTGCCACCCGTCCGCGGCGCGCACCACCGAAGTGGCGGCGACGCTCCTTCCCGTGTCGTCGACCGCTCGCGCGACGCGCGGCCGCGCCGACTTCACGGCGGACGCGTCCTGACCGCGCAGTGAGAGCGTCAGCGTCAGCGACGAATGAGGAAAGTCCGCCGTCGTTCTCCGATCCAGAAGAGAGTCTACGGCGACCTCGATCCTGGGCGGACCCGCGGCCTCGGTCGCGCGCGGGGACGGCGAGGGCGTCCTTCTCGCCCGCGGATCGGCCAGCGCCACATCCACGAAGAGAACGGTGGCGATCGCTGCCGCCGCCAGCGCTCGAGCGGGCCCCTGAGCTCCGCCGGTCACGGAAGCGCCACACCCTGGAAGCGGAAGGGCACTGTCACGACCGATCTCGAGGTGCGCAGCGTCACCACCAGGACGGCGTCGGCGGGCGGCTTCTCCGCGAGGTCGATCCTGAAGAGTTTCACCTCGCGAAGACCCGTGCTGCCGCGGCTCGGGGCGCGCAGCTCCTGACCGTCCGCGCCGACGACGTCGACGGAGATCACTCTCCCATCGGGGTCCTTCGCCTCGACGAGGACACTGTTCTCCCCCGGCGCTTCGCCGCCCATCGCGGACAGGGCCTCGACGAGGGCCATGGCCTGCTTGATCTCCGCTTCGGAGACGCCATGCTTCCGGCCTTCCGCGAATATGTCCTCCCGGCTCGGCCGGTTCTGACGTTCGCGCTCCGTGTAGACGGCGGCGGTCAGCGGCGTGATCTCGAGCTTCGCCGATTTGAGCGCGGAAACGGCGAGAGGCCTGTCGAGCCGGCCGAGAAAGCCTGCGAACCGCTGCCTCGCCGCGGGATCCAGGGCTGGCACGAAGAGCTCGACCTCTCCCGCGACGTCGATGCTCGAAGCTTCGCGCGCGGGGCTCGACAGCGCCAGGCGCGGTTCCTGACGGCGACCGGGAGCGAATTCCTCGAACTCGCGGGGCTTGTCGTCCTTCGAGGCCATGTAGAGGTTCGAGCCGCGATCGTCGCGCGCGGACTTCACGCGCCAGCGAATCGCCTTGACCTCCGCGACTGATCCGCCCGTAACCCGGAGACCGACGGCGAGCCCGCCCGCGCGGCCGTCGGAGGAGCGCTCCTCTTCGACGTTCCCCGGCGTGACCTTCCAGTCCTCCGCGGCGAGGAGAGAGGCCGCGACGAGGATCGCGGCTGTCACGAGATTCCCCCGCTGCATCCTCACGCAACTCATCCCGCCATGTCGGCGGGCGCGAGAACGTCCGCGAGCTCCATCAGCATCTGGCTTCCATCGCCGGTCCACGCACTCCCGTGCATGCAGGCGAGAGTCCGGGGGCGGGTCGCCGCCAGCTTTTCGATCAACGGTCGCGTGAACTTCGAGTGCGAGAAATAGTCGAGCTCTGCCCGCATGGCTTCGCTCGGCCCCAGGATGTCCGTCCCGGTCACCGGCGCGTGCACCGCTCCCGGCTGGGTGAAGAGATCGCCGCACAGAAGGGTCTCCGTCGTCTCCTCGAACAGATAGCCGCACTCCCACCCGTGCGGCAGATGGGCGGCGTCGAGCCAGCGCAGACGGCCGCGTCCGATCTCCATCGTCTCCTGGTCCGCGAGCGCCCGGGGCGCGCGGTCGGCGAGATCGTTCATCGAAACCATCGCCGCGATCTGCCCGCAGATCGGCTGCGCGGCGGGCGCGACCGCCAGAAACTCGTTCAGTGACCCGCACTCGTCCGACTCGACGTGCGAAAAGCCGATCCAGCGGAGACGCTCGACGGGCATCACCGAGGCGATCGCCTCCCGCACCAGCGGAAAGAGCCGGCGGGGACCGGTGTGAAACAGCACCGGATCCTCGTCCACTATCAGGTACTGGTTGAAGCTGAACCCGCCAGGCACCACCGGCATCGGCGTGGACACGCGGTAAATCGAAGCGGCGACCTCGTCGACCCTCGTTCCGCTCTGCTCGTTCGTGATCATGGCCATTCCTCCCCGGTTAACGCGAAGTGTAAAACCGTATCGACCGGGCGGGCGTCAAGTCCCCCCCTTTCTTCCGTCGCCCGCGCAATAAAGGACCTTCCCGCCGCGAACGGTGTACCGCACGTCCGCGAGCGCCCCGATGTCTTTCGAAACATCGCCTCGAAAGACGACCAGATCCGCGTCGTAACCCTCGGCGACCCGTCCGGCGTGTTTCGGATCGCCGAATCTTTCGGCAGGAGCGGTCGTCAAAGACGCCAGGATGCGGCGAAAATCGAGCCCGGCGTCCCTCATCAGCGCGTATTCGCGCGAGGGGTCGGCATCGACCGCGCCGAGATCCGTCCCGAAGAGGACGCCGCCGCCGCAACGCGTTCCACGCCGCGAGCTGGCCGACCGCGGTCTTTGTGATCTCTTCCCGGGCGGACAGGCGGTCGTGCCGGCTGAAGTGCTCCCAGAGCGTCAGCGTCGGCGTGAGAGCGGCCCCGGCGTCCCGCATCGCGCGCAGAATCGCCTCGGTCCAGGGGCCCGAATGAGGCGTCGTGTGCGCGACCACGTCGACTCCGCTTCGAGCCGCCGTCAGGACGTCTTCGCCGGAAGTCGGATGGACGAAGACGGGCTTGCCGGCGAGGCGCGCCTCGCCGACCACCGCGTCGAGGGCGCCGTCGGGAAAAGAAGGGGCGCAGGCGGAAGCGGGCTTGAGGAAGATCTTGATTCCGTCGGCGCCTTCATCGAGAAGCTTCCGGGAGACTTCCGAGGCGTGAGGCACGTCTGCGATCTCGGGAAGCGGAGTCTTCATCACACCCATCATCGCGAGGACCAGATCGGGAGGGCCGGCGCCCGGCGAGATCAGCCCCGGGCCCGTCGAGCGAATGTGCGGGCCCGCGACTTCCCCCGCCTCGATGCGTTCGCGCAGCCGGCGCGTGTTTTCCCACGGCGACCCGAGATCGAACACGCTCGTGAATCCGTAGCTTGCGAGGGTGTTATCGAGCTGGCGGGCGAGCTCCGGCGCCGGGATGGCGGCCGCGTCCGCCCATTTCCGCTCGAAGAAGTGCACGTGGCTGTTCCAGAACCCCGCGGCGATCGAAAGTCCCGAACAGTCGATGGATCGGTCGGCGGGAAAGTGTTCGAGAAGGTCGCGCCCGCCGACCGCGGCGATCTTCCCGCTTCGGAGGAGCACAACGCCGTCGCGGATCGGTTCCTCGGCCGAGCTGACGAAGATCGTTCCCCCCCACGAGAGCGGAGGAGCCGTCAGCCGGAAAGCTCGGATCGGAATCGGCCATGGCGCGCGGACTTAGCCTACTTCGCGCTGGAGGGTGCCGTTCAAATCCCGTTTTCCATGTCCGACACCCCGGGCCGGCGCCACGTGGAGGGGTCGGTCGTGACCCCGGCCTTCCCCGTCAGTTCGACGGCGGCACGGAAATCGGCAAGGTGATGCCCTCGGACTCGGGCGGCCGCACGGCGGCGCTGTTCGTGTTCTGAGCCAGAAGAACCTGCCAGCCTCCCTCACGCCTTCCGGCAACCATCGTCATGAGCCCGAAACGCGCCGAACGGAGAGACCCGTCCGGATTTCGGTCCCCGGCGATCGACCAGCTCCAGTGAACGACCGCCAGATTCCGGCCGAGAGTCCGAACGGAGGTCTTGAGCTGTGTGATCGTGGATTCCTTGAAACGTCCGGAGAGCAGGCGGGAGTGGTATTTCTCGAAATCCGCGCGCCCGTGCAGCCAGGTGGCGCCGACCGTGACGAATTCCACGTCCGGCGCCATGATCCGAGCGAGCTCCTGCCCGTCATGTCTTGCCCAGGCCGCGCAAAACGCGGCCGGCAGGCGGCGCAGCGCTTCCTCATCGTTCGCGGTCTGAGCCTCCGAAGGGGAAGGCGCGAGCGAGCTGGCCACCGCTAGAACGAAACAGGCCCACTTCATGAGTTGCCTCCGCCATCAAACGAGTTTCTCTCGGCACATTAGATACTCCTGCGGTGCGGACCTCCAGCGCCGCGGCCCGGTCGATCCCGCTCCTGCTGACGGCGCTTCGGGCGGCGCTCGCGCCGGTGGTGGCGCTTCTCGCTCTCTTCCATCCCTCGAGGCCCGCGTTCGGCGCCTGCCTCATCGCCGCATTCCTGACCGACGTTTTCGACGGAATCATCGCGCGACGCCTCGGGATCGCGACGCCGGACCTCCGCCGATTCGACAGCCTCGCGGACTCCCTGTTCTACGCGGCCGCGACGTTCGCGGCCTGGCGCCTCTACCCGTGGGCGATCACCGGGCGCGCCGTTCCTCTCGTTCTTCTTGCCATCCTCGAAGTCTCGCGTTACGCCTTCGACGCTGTGAAGTTCCGGCGCGAGGCGAGTTTCCACATGTGGTCTTCGAAGCTGTGGGGCCTCGCTCTCTTCGCCGGGTTTTTCTCGCTCCTCGCGCTCGGTTCGGACGATGCCTGGCTGACGGCCGCCGTTTACATGGGCGTGATCGCCGATCTCGAAGGCCTTGCGATCTCGATGGTGCTCCGGGAGTGGCGCTCCGACGTTCCCACCATGCTCCACGCACTGCGTCTTCGGCGCTCCGGGAGAGAGTGAGCCGACTCGGACGCGCGGAGCGGCGGAGCGACTAGCGGGCCGGAGATTCTGGAACTGAGGCCAGCGTCTACCGGGGCGCGAGAGGCGGCGGACTCCCGCTGCCGAGCGTGACGGTAACGGTTCGACCGCTGCGGGAGATCCGGCTGTTTCGGAACGCCAGCGTCAGTCCGGGCGCGGTCACCCGGAGTCCGCCCTCCCCCTCCCCTTCCCCTTCCTCCGTTCGCGGCTCCTCCGGAAGGCCCGCGACACTCACTCGCCGAACTCCCTCGAAGAGAGGGTGCTTTCCCGCCGCTTCGGTGAGGCACCGGCGGTCGAGGACCTCGAACGTTCCTTCCGCGTTGCCGAGCTTGAGCCACCGGGTGTGGAGCACCGATCCTCCGGAGAGGCGCTCGACGTTCAAAGGGTCGAACCCCTGGGGAAAAAGTGGCGAGTCGGACTCGAGGACGAGCGTCCAACCGGCCTCGGAGAGGAAAGCGTTGCGGAGCGACGCGCGCGACTCAGTCCATGCGGCGACGTCGCGTTTCGCGCGGCTGCGGATCGAGGCCTCCTCCTCTCTCGAGAGTGCGGCGCCGGGAGCTCCGGCGACGGCGCGGCCCAGGATCACGTCGAGAGGCTCGTCGCGTTGCTCGAGCTCCGTCTTCCACGCAGGATCGAGCGCGTCCAAGAGCAGCGCCATCGCGGCGCCCGAGGCGTAGGCGCGGTCGCGGACCCGGTCGGCGGCGAACTCCGCGTCGGGGAGGAGCGGCGCGGATTCATGGACGGCGAGCGCCTCGATGTATCGCGCGAGCCCCTCCTTCAGCTCCGTCCCGCGCTCGTATTGCGCCGCCCCGGGCGGCAGCCGCGCGAAGCGGGCGCGCCGCACTTCGATCGCCCGGCCGGCCCAGGAGGCGCGGCCGGCCGGATTTGTCGACTCGAGAGCCCGGGCGAAAGCCAACGACTCGATCCGCCGCAGCGCGAGCGTCTCGGGATTCTCGACCGGATACACGAAGAGCTCCGCTTCGTTTCCGCCCCATTTCGGGTGGCGGCGAGCCTGGAAGACATGGAAGGCCTCGTGCAGCAACAGCGCCGCGAGTCTCCGGTTGTTCCCGACGAGGCCCTCGAAGGACGCGGTCGCCGTCTCGACGCCCCCAACCGCCACCGACGTGTTGGCGCGGGCCGTGGAGTGCCGTCCGCTCACCACGACGGCGTCGGAACGCCCTCGGGCGGGGAGGAACCCGGCGGGCGGCCGGGGATGGCGCACGAGCCATGTCCGCTCCCCGTCGAAAATCTCGAGCGGAGTCGATCCCGGATCGAACCCCGACCACAGGGGCCTCGCGGCGAGACGATCGAATTCCGCCAGCACGGCCGGAACCCCGACCCCGGTTTTCGCCCCGGCTCGTCCCGGGGACCCGAGCGCCAGAAGAGAAGGAAGCACAATGAGGAGGATCTGCATGCCTCGGAGACGCGCTCGAGGCAACGGGGGTTACGCGAGCGGGATCAGGCCGAGACGTCGAGATTCGCAGGCCGGAAGAAATCCAAAACGGAGGAAACCCATGACGGGCGAATCAGAAGCCGGGGAAAAACATCCCGTTCTCGCCGGGGTGCTCGAGCAGAACATCCGGAGCATTTCCGCGCTGAGGGATCGGGTCGCCGTGCGCCGTTCCGCGCAGGACAGGATTTCGGACGCGATCACCGATTTTTCCGGACACATGGCGTTCGTGTATCTCCACGTGCTCTGGTTCGCCGGATGGATCGCGTGGAACCTCGGGGCGTTCGGGGCGAAGCCCTTCGATCC
>JBBQDF010000081.1:0-9348 GCA_038319475.1 Thermoanaerobaculia bacterium | reverse complement strand
GTCCTCTTGTACTCGGCATTTTCCTTGCATCTGCCTTCAAAAATCCCTATTTTGGTTATCATTGGTTCGATTCTGATTACCATCGCTCAGGTAACGAGGAAGGAAGTCGGCATGAAGTCGGTCCGTCTTGTGCTCTCCCTGGTGTCTCTCGCTTTCTGTTCCCTGCCGGCTGCCGCTCAGGTCTTCGGGTCCATTCGAACCCTCGAAGGGAATGGCGGGGGCTCCCACGTTTTTTCCGATCGAGAGGACGTGTTCCTCACGGTCGGCGGATCGGGTACCCCGTGCCAGTCCGCGGACTTCCTCTCGGACGGCATTTACTACTTTCAGGTGACCGACGCCTCCGGAGAGCAGCTCCTTTCGAGAGATGCGGTCTCGGCGCGCCGGTTCAGGGTGGCCTCCGGCGTTCTCAATTCGAGCCCGACGCCGGGCCCTCTTCCAAATATCCCTCCGCCCGTGATTCAGAACCACGCCACCGGTCCGATCTCCGCGTGCGGCTCGAGCTCGGTCGCGCTGTCACCGTTTGACGATGTCGGAGCCCGCGAAGCCGGCTACCTCGTCTGGATCACTCCCGCCTCGCAGTTCGTCGGACCGACGGACACCCCCGGCAACGACTGCGGCGCCGGGTGCTTCCACGGCTTCCGTCCCGAATTTTCCCGCGTCTTCGCTTTCCGGGTGGAGGACAAGCGCAACTGCCAGCCCACTTTCTGCGTCTCCGGGATCAAGTTCGCCGACACCAACGGGAACGGCATCCGCGACGCCGGCGAGACCGGCATCCCGGGTGTCGAGATCCGCGCCGAGGGGGGGCCGGGTCCGGCGCTGACGGGTCTGACGGGTGCCGATGGCTCTTACCTGATCTGCGGCCTGACCGAGGGGGCCGGGTATCACATCACCGAGCGCGCCGCGTTCGGTTACAGCCAGACGGGCCCGCTGAACCGGCGAATCTCCCGGCGGCTGCTCGCGCGGGATCTCGGCTACTTCATTTCGGTCTGCGACGCTGATTTTACCGGCCTCGATTTCGGCAACCAGCTCATCCCGAATGCGATCGGCGGAATCAAGTTCGAGGATCTGAACGCGAACGGCGTGCGCGATCCGGGCGAGCCGCCGCTCCCGGGCGTCACGGTGAGCCTCTTCCCCGGAACTCCGGCCACACCCGGAGTGAGCCGGTCCGCGGTGACGGACGCCAACGGGAACTTCCTCTTCACGAACGTGACGCCCGGCCCGTATTTCTTGGTCGAGACCACTCCGACGGGATTCACCCAGACGACTCCCGCGAGCGGGTTCATCACCGTGACGTCGGTCGCCGGCGGCAGCTCGATCAACAACGTGTTCGGCAACTTCCGCGGAATTCTGACCGGCACGATCTCGGGAACGAAGTTTCTCGACGCCAACGGCAACGGGGTCCGCGATGCCGGCGAGGTCGGCCAGGCCAACGTGACCTTCACGATCTCCGGACCAGTCGGCTTCACTCCGAGAACGGTCGTGACAGGCGCCGACGGGACGTTCACTTTCACGGGAGTTCCGTTCGGCACGTACACCGTCACGGAGACGGTGCCCTCCGGCTTCCGGCAGACGGCGCCCGCGGCTCCGGGGACGGCCACGGCGGTCCTCAATGTGACGACGCGCACCGTGTCAGCCATCGTCTTCGGGAACCAGGCGCTCGCCCTTCCCGCTTTTATCAGCGGCTTCAAGTTCATCGACGTCAACGGCAACGGAGTTCGCGACGGGGGCGAACCCGGCGGCGCGGGCGTGACGATCCGGCTGTCGGGACCCGGCGGGACGGGGACCGGCGTTTCCACGACGACGGGCGCGGACGGCAGCTTCACCTTCCCGGGTGTCGCGGCGGGGACCTATCTCGTCTCCGAGGTCGTTCCGGGCGGATTCACCCAGACGGCGCCGGGCGGCGCGGGGATCATCTCCGTGAGCGTCGCCGCCGGAGAAAGCCGCACGGGTCTTCTCTTCGGCAACCAGGTCACGGGGCCGGGCAATGCGGGCTCCGTCTCGGGAACGAAGGTCCTGGATTTAAACAGCAACGGGATCGTGGACGGAATCGACCGCCCGCTCGCGGGGATCGTGTTCGTCCTGACCGGTCCGGGCACGACGACCCGCCAGGTCACCTCCGGGGCCGATGGAACATTCCGCTTCGACGGTGTCGCTCCCGGAAATTACGTGCTCTCCGAGATCCTTCCGGCGAACTTCTTCCAGACGTTCCCGGGTAGTCCGGCCGCCGCTCGGACCTACAACGTTACGGTGGCGCCTGGCCAGAACGCGGGTGGATTCCTTTTCCTGAACAAGTGTTGAAACGACCTGGAGCGCGTGCGCGCGGAGGCTTGAAGATGGCGAAATCGAGATCGGGAGTTCTGGCGGCGGGTGCGGTGCTGCTTCTCGCGGCGGCGGGCCTGTCGGCGCAGCCGGCGACCGAGGTGAGCGACACGCTCACCCCGCGGGCGGCCCTCGCGGGCGAGACGTACATGGGTCCGCACATCGGGATGACGTTCTTCGGACACAAGGACGTTTACTGCCGGTGCGACGTGGACCAGAACGACTTCCTCTTCCTGGGCGGGCGGCTGGGGCATTTCTTCACCGACAATCTGGCGATCGAGGCGACGGGGCAGTTCACCCGTCCCGACCGTGTCCCGAGTTACTGGGAGTTCACGGCCGGCGCGATGTGGGACTTCACGCCCCGCGTGCCCGGCTGGAACACCTACGTGGGCTTTGGAGGCGGTGCGAGCCGTCACGTGCCGTATTTCCGCGGCAAAGGCGTTCCGCTCGCCTACCTCGCGTTCGGTTCCGAGTACCGATTCAACAGGGTCGTGGGCATGCGCCTCGAGATGAAAGGTCAGTACAACTTCCGCACGACCTTGACGGATCGGTTCGGCCCGTACGAGCAGGCCGGACGCATGGATCTGCAGCCGAACATCGGCGTGCTCTTCCACTTCGGCGGCCACGCGCAGGCGGCGGTGATCACTCCGCCCGCGCCCGCTCCGCCCCCGCCCCCCGCGCCCCCGATGCGGCCTGAGCCCGCTCCGGCGCCGCCGGTCGCAACGCCGCCGCCCGCTCCGCGGCAGCCGACGACCGATACGATCGACTTCGATCGCGGCAAGGCCCGCCTCACCAACATCGCGAAGGCGCGTCTCGATGCGGTGGCGCTGCGGCTGCGCGACAACCCCCGCGCGACGGTCGAAGTGGTGGGTTTCCCCGACGCGACACGCGGCGCACGAGGAGAGTCCCTCGCGCGGCAGCGCGCCGATAACGCCCGGCAGTATTTAGTCGAGCGTCACGGGATCGACGCCTCGCGCATCACGACCAGGACGGACCTCGAGAACGCGAGCCGGCAGGGTCACGCGGACATCATCGTCACGTTCCGAAATCAGTAGGGATCTGAGCCGTGCATTCCGGGGCCCCCGACGGGGCCCCTTTTTTTTGGCGCCCCCGTGATTCGCGGCTCTCCCGGCCGGCGGCCAGGCGAGCGGGCCGCCTCATGTGACTGACCGGTCGGTCAACGCGAGGCGCTTTCTTCTTACCCCTGTACGGATTACGATTTACGCGTGGGTTCACCTCCCGATTTTTTGAAGGCCTCCGTCACCTTTCTGGTGAATGGGGAGCGAGTGGAAGTTTCCTTCGCTCCTTACAAGACGCTCCTCGAGGTGCTCCGCGAAGACCTGCAACTGACCGGAACCAAGCATGGCTGCGAGCTCGGCGAGTGCGGGGCCTGCGCGGTGCTCGTGGACGGAAGGCCGGTCCTCTCGTGCCTCGTGCTCGGGGCCGAGTGCCAGGGCCGCTCCGTCGGGACGATCGAAGGGATGGCCACCGCGGACGGGCTCCATCCTCTTCAGAAGGCGTTTGCCGAGCTCGGCGCGGCGCAGTGCGGATACTGCACGCCCGGTTTTCTGCTGACCGCCCAGGCGCTGCTGGAGGCAAACCCGTCGCCGACTTTTCGTCAGGTTCAGGAGGCGCTCGCCGGAAACATCTGCCGGTGCACGGGCTACATCAAGATTTTCGAAGCCGTAGAGCTCGCGGCGGCGCGCATGCGTGGCGAAGAGGCCGTCCCGCGCCGCGAAACGCTCTACGGGACCGATTTCGATGAGAGCGGTCTTTTACCGGTTCTCGGTTCGGGGCGCGGGTGAGCATGCCGTCACGACCGCCGGGCTCGTCGCCTCCCGCCTCCCGCCTCTCGCCTCCCGACCCGGCAAAGCGCACGCGTGTGGTCGGGCGTCCCTGGGAAAAGGTCGATGCGGGAGCGAAAGTGACCGGGCAGACGCGCTTTGCCGACGACCTCGTCCTGCCGCGCATGCTGCACTGCAAGCTGCTGCGCTCGCGGCGGGCGCATGCGATCCTGCGGCGCGTCGACGTCTCGCGGGCCGCCGCCCTCCCCGGAGTCGTGGCCGTGGCCACGGGCAGCGATCTTCCGATCCCGTTCGGGATTCTTCCAGTTTCCCAGGACGAACACGCCCTCTGCTTCGACCGCGTTCGGTTCGTGGGGGATCCCATCGCGGCCGTGGCCGCGCTCGACGAGGACACGGCGAACGAAGCCCTGCGGGCGATCGAGGTCGATTACGAAGACCTCCCGTCGATCGCCTCGATCGAGCAGGCGGTCGAAACGCCGGAGCCCCGCATTCACGAGTACGGAGACCGCGACAACTTTCACAAGCTGGTGTCGATGGAGTTTGGCGACGTCGACGAGGGATTCGCGCGCGCGGAAAAGATCTATGACGATCTCTTCTTTTACGAAGGGAGCACGCACCTGCCGCTCGAGCAGCACGCGGCGCTCGCGGACTTCGGGCCCGACGGAAAGTTGACGCTGTGGAGCTCGACGCAGACGCCGCACTACGTTCACAGGGCGCTCGCGAAAGTCCTCCAGATGCCGGCCTCGCGCATCCGCGTGATCGCGACGCCGAACGGCGGCGGCTTCGGCGGCAAGTCGGACCCGTTCAACCACGAGATCGTCGTCGCGCACCTGTCGCGTGTCACGGGACGCCCGGTGAAGATCTGCCTGACTCGCGAGGAGGTCTTCTACTGCCACCGGGGCAGGCATCCGATCCTCATGCGGGCCCGCACGGGCGTGCGGAGGGACGGGTCCATCACGGCCATGCACTTTCAGACGGCGCTCGACGGCGGCGCCTACGGCTCGTATGGCGTCGCCTCCACCTACTATTCGGGCGCGCTCCAGACGGTGACTTACCCCGTTCCCGCGTACCGCTTCGACGGCGCGCGCGTCTTCACGAACAAGCCCCCGTGCGGGCCCAAGCGCGGCCACGGCACGCCGCAGCCGCGGTTCGCGCTCGAAGTGCAGCTCGACAGGATCGCGTGCGACCTCGGGCTCGATCCGGCGGCGATGCGGCTCTCAAACCTCCAGCCGCCCTCCTCGATCACCGCGAACTTCCTCAGGATCGGTTCGATGGGACTCGGCGCCTGCATCGAAAAGGTCGTCGAGGCGTCCGGCTGGAGGGAGCGCCGGGGCCAGTTGCCGCCGGGGCGCGGACTCGGACTCGCCTGCTCTTCCTATATCTGCGGCGCCGGGCTGCCCATCTACTGGAACGCGATGCCGCAGTCGGGAGTCCAGCTGAAGCTCGACAGGAGCGGCGGCGTGACCGTCTTCTGCGGATCGACGGACATCGGACAGGGGAGCGATTCCATCCTCGCGTACATCGTCGCGGAGGTGCTCGGAATCGACCCGTTCGACATCCGCGTCATCACCGCGGACACCGATCTGACTCCCGTCGACCTCGGCTCCTACTCCTCGCGAGTGACGCTCATGACGGGAAACGCCGCGGTGCAGGCGGCGGAGCGCGCGCGAGAGATGCTGGTTGCCGCCGCGGGCGAGAAGCTCCAGATCCCGGGCGTGCGAATAGGGCTGGCGGAGGGGCGCGTCTTCGACGTCGAAGAGCCCGAAAAGGGTCTCTCGTTCTCCGACGCCGTGATCGCGGCCGAATCGAAATTCGGAACCATCGGAACCGTCGGGTCGTACACGCCTCCGCCCTCCTCCGGCCGTTACCGCGGCGCGGGCGTCGGCCCCTCACCCGCCTATTCGTACTCCGCGGCGGTCGTCGAGGTGGAGGTCGACCCCGCCACGGGCATCTACACCGTTCCGAAAGTCTGGATCGCGCACGACGTCGGCAAGTGCATCAACCCGGTGCTCGTCGTCGGGCAGGTGGAAGGCTCCGTTTACATGGGGCTCGGTGAGGCGATGATGGAGGAGATGGCGTATCGCGCCGACGTGAACGGCAACGTCATGCACAAGGCGCCGTCGATGCTCGAGTACAAGAGTCCCACGACCCTCGAGATGCCCGAGATCGTGACGCTCTTAGTCGAGGACCCGGACCCGAACGGGCCGTTCGGCGCGAAGGAGGTCGGCCAGGGACCGCTCCTGCCGATTCCGCCGGCCGTGGCCAACGCCGTGTACGACGCCGTCGGGGTTCGCGTGGATGAGATCCCCGTGACGCCGGAGAAGATCCTCCGCGCGTTGAAGGCCATGGCGGCCGGACAGCCCGGGCGCGTCGGCCCGACGAAGTTCCCGGCGATCCCATACCCCGATCCCGTACGGATTCCGACCCCGGCCGAGGGGGGCGACGGGCGGGCGCGCGATCTTGCCGCGACGGGCGCCGGAGGCGTCCGGAAAAGCTGACAGCTGGCAGCTGAAAGCTCTCACATGCTTCGCCTCCCGAAGTTTCGCTATCTCGTCCCTCATACCGTCTCCGACGCCGTGGCGATGCGCGCTGACGCGGGCGCCGACGCGGTTTTCGTCGCCGGCGGAACCGACCTCTACCCCAACATGAAGCGGCGCCAGCAGACGCCCGCCACCGTGATCACGCTCGCACGCCTGGAAAAGCTGCGCGCCGTCGAAATTTCAGGGGACGGCATGACGATCGGAGCGGGCGCGGTTCTCTCCGACCTCGAGAACGATCCTCGCATCCGGGAGTTCTGGCCGGGGCTGGCGCACGCGATTGCCGAGATCTCGACGCCCCTGCTTCGGAACATGGGGACGATCGGCGGCAACCTTCTGCTCGATACACGCTGCAACTATTACGACCAGAACTTCGAGTGGCGTCAGGCGATCGACTTCTGCATGAAGCGGGACGGGGAAATCTGCTGGGTCGCTCCTGGGTCGCCGCGATGTCTCGCGGTGCAGTCGGCCGACTCCGTGCCCGTGTTGATCGCTCTCGGCGCGCGCGTGCGCCTCCTCTCGCCGGCAGGACCGAGGGAGCTTCCGCTCGAGGACCTCTACAGGAATGACGGCATTCACTACGTCACGAAGGCGCCGGAGGAGCTGCTGACGGCCGTGTGGCTTCCCCCTCCCGACGGCTGGCGCGCCGCGTACCGCAAGCTCCGGCGGCGCGGGTCCTTCGATTTCCCCGTCCTCTCCATCGGCGCCGCGATCCGCCAGCGGGGCGCCGTCGTGGAAGACGCGCGTCTCGTCCTCGGGGGCGTTGCCTCGGCTCCCCTGCGGCTGACATCGGCGGAGGAGGTTCTCGAGGGCCGTCCGCTCGACGAGGCGGCGATCGACGCCGCTGCGGAGGCCGCGGCACGCCCTTCGCGCCCCATGGACAACACGGATTTTTCCTTCCTCTGGCGCAAAGAGATGACGAAAAGGTACGTCGCCGCGGCCCTGCGAGACATCGCGGCCACCCCGACTGTGCGCGCGGGAGGCCCCGAATCGGTTCGTCCCCTCTAGAGGACGCCCAAAAAAGATCGTACGGCCGCGTACCCCCTATTGTCAGACGCCGGCCCTTCTGGTATCTTGCAATCCTTCTCGTATCGCTCGCCTTTCCGCACGCTTCACGCGCCGCAGAAGTCCGACGAATCCCACGGGAAGTCGGATTTGTCGAGCGGCGCGGCCGGATCCGAAAACACTCGCCGGAACAGGACTCTGCTTCGATGAAACTGTACGTCGGTAACCTTCCCTACAACACGACCGAAGACGACCTTCGGACTCTCTTCACTCAGTACGGCAACGTGGATTCCGTGGCCGTGATCACCGACCGGGACACCGGGCGGTCGAAGGGGTTCGGATTTGTCGAGTTCGGTGACGACAACGAGGCGAAAAACGCCATCTCCGCCCTTTCCGGGCAGCAGTACGGCGGTCGCGCCCTGACGGTCAACGAGGCGCGCCCGAAGACGGGCGGCACCGGTGGCGGCGGCGGCGGACGCGGCGGATACGGCGGCGGCGGCGGCGGTGGCCGCGACCGTTACTAATTCGTTTTCCAGGCCAGTCATCATCCAGAGGGGGGCCTTCGCCCTGCTCTTTTTTTTCGAAAGGATTCTGCCTTCATGAAGCTCTACGTGGGAAACCTGCTCTACAACACGACCGAGGATGATCTCCGCACGCTGTTCGCGCAGTACGGAACGGTCGACTCTGTCGCGGTCATCACCGATCGCGACACCGGCCAGTCGAAGGGATTCGGTTTCGTCGAGTTCTCCGACGACAACGAAGCCAAGAACGCGATCTCCGGCCTCTCGGGCCAGCAGTATGGCGGACGGGCCCTGACCGTCAATGAAGCGCGTCCGAAGACGGGCGGCGGCGGCGGCGGCGGCGGACGCGGCGGGTTCGGCGGCGGTGGCCGCGACCGCTACTAAAACCTCGATTTTTCTTCTTCCAGGGGGGCGAAAGCCTCCCTTTTTTTATCGTCTGAAAAGCCGTTCTGCTTTCCCGCGGCGCGAAGGATCCGGAAGCTCGACACTCGTTGCGTGCCGCCGCCGCCTCTGATTTGATCGCCGCCGCGGAGGGTTCAATGGCCGACAAGGTTCCGGGTCAGGGGGACGAGCAGGCGGGGTCGGGCGAGCGCGGGGTTACCGCTCCCGGCTCGAAAACCGGGAAGCCTGCGAGCGGATATTTTCTGAGTGATATCCAGGAGCTGCGCCGCCGCGCCCGGCTCCACATGGAGGACGGAGCGGTGACCTCGTCGTACGGGGCCGACCGGGAGCAGGTCATCAAAATTCTGAACGAGGCGCTCGCGACCGAGATCGTCTGTGTGCTTCGCTATAAGAGACACTTTTTCATGGCCACGGGCATTCACGCCACGGCGGTCGCGGCCGAATTCCAGGAGCACGCGGCGGATGAACAGGGCCACGCGGACATGATTGCCGGCCGGATCACGCAGCTCGGCGGCGCTCCGAACTTCAATCCGGAGGGGCTCGCCTCTCGCAGCCACGCCCAGTACGTCGAAGGCGACAGCCTGGTGAGCATGATCCAGGAAGACCTCGTCGCCGAAAGGATCGCCATCGAGTCCTACGGCGAGATCGTCCGCTTTCTGGGGGACGGGGACATCACCTCCCGGCGGCTAATGGAGCAGATTCTCGCCGTCGAGGAGGAGCACGCCGACGACCTGAAAAACCTCCTGGAGACGCTCGACC
>JBBQDF010000080.1:0-9402 GCA_038319475.1 Thermoanaerobaculia bacterium | reverse complement strand
CCTTCTCCGCGACACGGATCGAGGCGGAGCGCCGGAGCCGTCTGCCGCTGTACGGGATGATTGCAGCCGCGGCGGTTCTCCTGGCGGCCCTGGGAGTCTGGCTGATGCGGCGCCCTTCACCCGCGGCTCCCGTGACGATCGTGCCGACCGCCGCCCCCGCCCCCGCGCCGACGGTTGGGCCCGCGGCGGCCGTCGTGACGCCGGCGAAGGGCGTGGACCCGAAGGCGATCGAGGAAGAAGTCCAGCGGCAGCTCGCGAACCGCCGCAAGGAGCTGCAGAAGAGCGTGGAGGCCCCGAGGCCGACGAAGGAAGTCGCGCCCGCGCCGGTGGCCAGGAAAATCGAAGAGCCCGCCGTCGTCCCTCCGCCTCCGGTCCGAGAGGCGGCGCCCGAGCCCGTCCGGCCGGAACCGACGATCCGGGAGAGCGTTCCCGAGCCGACGGCCGTTCCCGCCCCGCCCGCCCGGCCGCCTCCCGCGCGCGCAGAGACGCGGGACGAGGTCACGCGGGGGGAGCTCGTCGGCCCGGGGGTCGGCGTCATCGAGCCCGCGCTGCTGTCGACGCCCCGGGTGACCTACCCGGCGCTGGCGCGGCAGCAGCGTTTGAACGGGAGAGTCGTCGTGCTGGTGCTCGTCACGGAAGACGGCGTGGTTTCTGAAGCGCGCGTTCAGCAGGGGCTCTCGTCGCGGTCGGGAGTGAACGAGGCGGTCCTGGAAGCGGTCCGCGCCGCGAAGTTCCGTGCCGCGACGAAGGGTGGGGTCGCCGTCCGGATGTGGCGGACGGTGGTCGTGGACGTGAAGCCGTGACGCGGCGCCTGGCAAAACGGGCGGCGAAGAATGGATCGGGATGTGTCAAGCTCTCGGGACGGGTTCTTCCGGACGGGGGCGCGACGTCGGTAGCGGCCGGGCGACTCGAGGAGGTCAACGGAGCATGAGTCTTTCTCCGGATCAGAAGAAATTTTACGAAAACACCCTCTCGGTCACCAAACGGGAGATCAACGACCTGGAAGGCCTCATCCAGGAAGAGCTCGCCAAGGTGAAGGACCGGCTGGCCGAGCTCCAGAACGCTCAGAAGGCGGCGCGGCAGATGTACGACGCGTCCTGCATGCGCCTCGGCATCCCGAACGATCTCGAAGAAGCCGAAGCCCAGGGCTGATCCGTCCCGCGGCCGGGAGGATGCCTGCATGGCTCTTGCGGCCCAACCCTTCCGTGTTTCCGGCCGTGCGTTGCGCGCCACCGCCCTCGTCGCGGCGGCGCTCGCCGCCGCGAGTTGCGGAAGGCAGGACGTTGCCGCAGCTGTCGGGAAGCCGACGGCCGGCCCCGCGACGCGCATCGTCGCTCTCGCGCCCAATCTGACGGAGATCGTGTTCGCGCTCGGCGCCGGCGCCTCGCTCGTCGGCGTCTCGGATTTCTCCGATTTTCCGGAGGCGGCGCGTTCGCTTCCGCGAGTGGGGGGGCTCGAGGTCAGCGCAGAACGCGTGGCTTCCCTGACTCCCGACCTCGTCCTCGCGACCGCCGAGGGGGGCAACCGCAAGGGCGCCGTTTCCGCGCTCGAGGCCTCCGGAGTCCCCGTGCTCGTCGTCCCCGGAGGGTCTCTCGACGAGGTCCTGACGGGAATCGACCTCGTCGGCCGCCGCCTCGGGCGGACCGCGGAGGGAGATCGGCTGACTCGGTCCCTTCGCGAGCGGCGCGAGGCCGTCCGGCGGTCAGTCGGGTCGCGGCCCCGTCCGCGGGCCATCCTGCTCGTCTGGCCCGATCCGCCGTCCGCGGCGGGCGGCGGCACCTTCTTGAACGACGTGCTCACCGAGGCCGGCGCGGAAAACCTGCTTTCAGCCCGGACGGGATGGCCCGTCCTCTCGGCCGAGTGGCTCGCCACGGCTCCCATCGAAGTCGCGGTCCTTCCGGATTCGCCGGGGAACCGTCCCGTGTTCGAGCGCGCGTTCTCCACGGGCGCCCTCTCACGCGGCACGATCCGCGCCGCGCGCGTGGTCCGCCTGGACGAATCCGCGCTGACGCGCCCGGGTCCGCGCGTGTTCGACGCGCTCGAGCAGCTCGCGCGGGGGCTTTCCCGTTGAAGACGCGCGGCCCCGGCCTCTGGCTCGCCGCGGGAGCCCTTCTCGCCGGCTGCCTCGTCCTCGGAATTTGGATCGGCGGAGTCCGTCTCTCGCCGGGCGCGGTGTGGTCGGGCGCGGGTCCCGAGGGCCAGACGGCGCGGCTCGTGGCGTCCATTCGCGTTCCTCGCGTCGCTCTCGCGGCGCTGGTCGGCGCCTGTCTTGCGCTCGCCGGCGCGGCGCTGCAGGCTCTGCTCAAGAACCCGCTCGCCGATCCCTTCCTGCTCGGCACCTCGGGCGGAGCCGCGACCGGGGCTGCTCTCGCGAGCCTTCTCGGCGTGTCTCCTCTACTTTCGCCGGGGGCCGCCTTCGCGGGCGCCGTGGTCTCCTCGATCGGTGTCGCGGCCCTCGCCCGGCGCGGCGGGCGTCTGGACCTGCAGCGGCTTCTTCTGGGAGGCCTGATCGCCAACGCTTTTTTTTCCGCCATCCTGCTCGGGGTTTTCTCCCTCGCCTCCTCGGAGACGGCGAGGACGATGCTCTTCTGGATGATGGGAAGCCTCGCCGACGCCTCGCCGAGGAAACTTCTCGCCCTGCTGCCCTACGCCGCGATCGGGGCGATCGCGCTCCTTGCGTCCGCGTCCCGCCTGAACCTCTTTTCCGTCGGCGAGGAGAACGCGGCCGCGCTCGGCGTCGACACGGAGCGCTCGAAGACGGTCGTCTTTCTCGCGTCGTCGCTTCTGACCGGCGCGGCGGTCGCGTTCGTCGGGGTGATCGGTTTCGTCGGACTGCTCGTTCCGCACGCCGCCCGCGCAGTCGCGGGCAACGACCAGCGGACCCTGCTGCCGCTCTCGGCGCTGTCTGGAGCGGCGCTCCTCGTGGCCGCCGACGCGGTCTCGCGCGCTGTAGCGGCGCCTTCCGAGCTCCCGATCGGCGCCGTCACGGCGGCGATCGGCGCGCCCGTCTTCGTGTATCTGCTCCTGCGCACGCCGTGACGTCGACCCGCGGTCAAACAGCGGTCCGGCTCGAGGCCCGCGGCGTGACCGCCGCGTACGGGGCGAACCCGGCGCTGCGCCGGCTCGACGCCGCTTTTTTCGCCGGTGAAATCGTCGCGATCCTCGGGGAGAACGGATCCGGAAAATCCACGTTGCTCAAGGTGATCGCTCGCATCGTCGCGCCCGCCGGGGGAGAGGTGCTTTTCGACGGCCGTCCCCTGCCGGAGATCCCGCGCCGCGAGACCGCCCGGCGGATCGCGTACGTGGCGCAGAGCGCGGACCTCGTCTTCCCGATCCGCAGTCTCGATCTGGTGCTGCAGGGGCGAGCGCCTCACGGTCGCGGCTTCTCGGCGGATTCGGCGGAAGACCGCGAGCGCGCGATCGAGGCGATGCGCGCCTGCGACGTGGAGGGTCTG
Source organism: Thermoanaerobaculia bacterium (assembly GCA_038319475.1). Classification (GTDB taxonomy): domain Bacteria; phylum Acidobacteriota; class Thermoanaerobaculia; order UBA5066; family Gp7-AA6; genus JALYUA01. The sequence goes on along the minus strand of JBBQDF010000080.1, from coordinate 5,947 downwards.
GCGGATCGCGACGCGTCCGCTCTCTCCGGCGGCGAGCGGCGGCGGGTCTTTCTCGCGCGGGCTCTCGCGCAGGAGGCCGAGGTCTGGTTGCTCGACGAGCCGACCTCCGGTCTCGATCCGCGCCATCGGATCGATTTTCTGGATGTGCTCGTCCGCGAGCACCGCGCCCGCTCGACGACCGTGCTGCTCGTCACCCACGAAGTGGATCTCGCCCTCTCGATTGCGGATCGCGTCCTTCTCCTGCGGGACGGCCGCGCGCTCGCGTCGGGGCCTCCGGACGCGGCCCTGACGCCCGAATCGCTGCGGGAGGTTTTCGGGGTCGAAGCGCGCGTCGACCGGGACGGCGCGGGGGAGCGGCGCGTCGTCTGGACCGGCAGGCCCGCGCCCGCGGAGAGGCCCCCCGCGGGGTAGGATCGGCCCCTCCCATGTGGTTCAAGAAGGAAAAGCCGCCCAAGGAGCCTCGTGACGGCCGCCCGAGCAAGGTCCCCGAGGGGCTCTGGGTCAAGTGCGACGGCTGCCGCGAAATCCTCTACAACAAGGAGCTTGCCCGCAACTTCAAGATCTGCCCCAAGTGCGGGTATCACTTCCGCCTCACCGCGCCGGAACGGCTCCGGATGCTGTTCGACGAGGAGCAGTACGTGGAGCTCGAGGGCAACCTGCGGTCGCAGGACCCGCTGAAATTCCGAGACACGAAGCGGTATCGCGACCGCCTGAAGCAGTACGAGGAGACGGTCGGCACCTCGGATGCGATCGTGATCGGGTCGGGCACGATGGGCGGAATCCCGGTCATCATCGGCGCGATGGAGTTTTTCTTCCTCGGCGGGTCCATGGGCTCGGTCGTCGGCGAGAAGGTCACGCGCGCGGCCGAGCGCGCGCTCGCCGAGCGCAGGCCGCTCCTGGTCGTCTCGACCTCCGGCGGCGCGCGGATGCAGGAGGGGATTCTCTCGCTCATGCAGATGGCGAAGATCGCCGGCGCTCTCGCCCGTCTGGCGGACGCCGGGGTCCCCTACATCTCGATCATGTCCGATCCCACCACGGGAGGAGTCACCGCGTCGTACGCGATGCTGGGCGATTTGAACGTGGCCGAGCCGAACGCGCTCATCGGGTTCGCGGGCCCGCGGGTCATCGAGCAGACGATCCGGCAGACGCTTCCCGAAGGATTTCAGCGTTCCGAATTTCTCTTGGAGCACGGGATGCTCGATTTCTTAGTCGACCGCTCCGAAATGAAGGAGACGCTCGTGAAATGCCTCAAGCTCCTGTGGGAGGAGCCCGCGACGGGGCAGAGCTCGGCCGGTCCGTAACAGACCCTTCCTCGGTTTTCGCGCTCGTATCAACCTGCAGCAAACGCTCACGCTCACGCTCAAAGCTCAACGCTCAACGCTGCACCCTCGACATCCCATGGACCTGCCCTCCCTCTCCCGCCTGGAATCTCTCGCCGTCCGCGGCATGCGTCTCGGTCTCGAGGCGATCGACGCCGCGTGCGCCCGGCTCGGACGTCCCGAGCGCGCCTTTCCCTCGGTGCTGATCGGGGGGACAAACGGCAAGGGTTCGACGGCGGCAACGCTCGCCGCGATCGCCATCGAAGCGGGACGGCGGCCGGGTCTGTATACGTCCCCGCATCTGAACTCCGTGACGGAGCGTGTGCGGATCGGAGGGGATGACATTGCTCCCGACGCGCTCGACGCCTCCCTCGCGCGCGTGTTCGCCGCGGTCGACGCGGCTCCCGCGATCCCGTTCACGTATTTCGAGGCCATCACCGCCGCGGCGTTCCTGCTGTTCCGGGACGCCGCGGTCGACGTCGCGATCCTCGAGGTGGGTCTCGGCGGGCGGTTCGACGCGACCAACGTCGCGCCGGCCGGGCTCTCGGTCGTCACCTCCATCTCCTTCGATCACATGGCGGAGCTCGGAGGGACCCTTGCCCTGATCGCGCGGGAAAAGGCGGGGATATTCCGCGCCGGCCGCCCGGCGCTCATCCGCGCGAAAGACCCGGAGGCCTTGGACGCGCTTCGTGAGGCGGCTGCCGCTGCCGGAGCCCTCGTGCACGAGGCGGGAGCCGAGCTCCGGGTGACCATCGATTCTGTTTCCAGCGAGGGGACTCTCTTCGAGCTCGGGACTCCCGGCGGCGGCGGGACGTTTCACCTTCGGACGCCCCTGCCTGGAGCGCACCAGGCCTGGAATGCCGCCCTGGCCGTGCGGGCCGCGGGGCTCTTTCCGGAGGGATTCGGCCTGCCGTCGGCCGGAGCGATCACGCGGGGGGTCGAGAACGTCCGCTGGCCGGGGCGGCTCGAACGTCTCCGAGGACCGAACGGCGTTCACGTGCTGCTCGACGGCTGCCACAATCCCGAGGGGGCGCGGGCTCTCGCCCGTTTCCTGCGGGAGGCCGGCCTCTCGGGAATCGCGCCGCTCATTTTCGGCGCGATGGCGGACAAGGACGTCGAAGGGATCGCGCGGGAGCTTTTCCCGTCGGTCTCCGAAGTCGTGCTGGTCCGCGCCGCCCCGCCGCGCGGTGCCACGCCGGACCAGCTTCTCGCCCGGGTCGGCCCGCTCGCGCGCCGGGTGCGCGCCGGATCCGACGTGCGCGCCGGGATCGCCCTCCTTGCGCAGGAGGAGCGCGGCTCCGCCCCTATAATCGTGGCCGGTTCCCTCTACCTCGTCGGAGAGGCCCGGGCCAGCCTTCTCGCGGAGGGAAGCAGAGGCGCGGACCCGGCCGGTCGGGGAGAAAGACGCCCTTGACGACAACGACCGCCCCCTTCACGAAGGAAGCCTTCGAGCGGCTCGAAGAGGAGCGGCTGCCGGTCTACGCTTCCCGCAGCGGCCGCGCCGAGAGGCCCCGCGGTCCCGCCGCCGCGATGCCCGGAGACCACCGGACGGAATACGCGCGCGACCGGGACCGCATCGTCCACTCCCGCGCGTTCCGCCGCTTGAAGCACAAGACGCAGGTCTTCATCCCCTACGAGGGCGATCACTTCCGCACGCGCCTCACGCACACGATCGAGGTGTCCCAGATCGCGCGCAGCGCCGCGCGTTCGCTCGGGTTGAATGAGGACTTAACCGAGGCGATCGCGCTCGGGCATGACCTCGGTCACACGCCGTTCGGGCACTCGGGCGAGCGGATCCTGGACCGTCTCCTGCGCGACAGCCATCCGGAGGCGGGTGGTTTCAAGCACAACTACCAGGGAGTGCGCGTCGTGGACCGCCTCGAGAAGCGCTACGACGAGCCCGGATTGAACCTCACCCACGACGTGCGCGAGGGAATTTTGAAGCACACCGCGTGGAAGGTCGACTTCCCATTCCCTCTCGACTTCCGGGAGGGCCTGCGTTTCGCCTCGGGAGGGACGCTCGAATCGCAGCTTGTGAACTGGAGCGACGAAATCGCGCAACAGACACACGACCTCGAGGACGGGCTTCCGCTCGCGGAAGAAGAGCAGATCGAAGCGCTCGAGATCTCGCGTGCCGTCCGCGGGCAGCGGCCGCGCGCGGGAGACGCCGCCGCGAGCCGCGCCGGACTCATCCGCGGGATGATCGCCGTGTTGACGTCGGACCTCGTGGAAGCCTCACGCGAGCGCATCGATCGCTGGACGGAAGCCGAAGGGATTGCCACGCCGGAGGAGTTCCGCGCGACGCGCGAGCGGCTGCCAGGGGATCTCGTCTCGTTCAGCGAACGGGGCCGGCGGCTCTACCGCGAGCTCAAGGATTTCGTTTACCGCCACGTGATCCACTCGTTCCCGGTTTCCCGTCACGACGGGCACGCGCGGCGGGTGGTCGCCGGCGTCTTTCTCGCGTACCGGGACAATCCGAGGCTGCTGCCGGATTCCGTGCTCCTCCTGCTGCGCGAGGAGATCGGCGTCCGGTTTCTCCGCGAGGTGTCGCTCCGGGACGTGGACGCCGAGATCGAGGAGCGTTATCGGCCGCAGCCCCGGTTCTACCGGGTCTTAGCCGACCACATCGCCGGGATGACCGACAGCTACTGCAACGCCGAGTACAAGGAGCTCGCGACGGGCTCCTGACGGTCCGTCTTCGAAAGGGCGACCATGAGCAAGACCATGCCCCCCTCCACCGCGTTTCTGACCCGCGGCCTCGCGGAGGCCGACCCGGAGGTCGCCCGCTGGATCGGGGAGGAGGAGCGCCGACAGAACGAAGGGATCGAGCTGATCGCCTCGGAGAACTGGGTGTCGCGCGCCGTCCGGGAGGCGCAGGGCTCCGTTCTCACGAACAAGTACGCGGAGGGATATCCGGGCAGACGCTATTACGGCGGGTGCGAGTTCGTGGATCGCATCGAGACGCTCGCGATCGATCGCGCTAAGGCGCTCTTTCAGGCGGAGCACGCGAACGTGCAGCCCCATTCGGGATCGCAGGCGAACATGGCGGTCTACCTGACGGCGTTGAAGCACGGCGACACGATCCTGGGCATGGATTTGTCGCACGGCGGGCACCTGACGCATGGTCATCCTCTCTCGTTCTCAGGCCGCGAGTACAAAGTGGTCGCGTACGGCGTGCGGCGGGAGGACGAGCGGATCGATTACGACGCGCTGGCGGCGCTCGCGCGAGAGCACCGGCCGCGCATGATCGTCGCGGGCGCTTCGGCCTACGCGCGCGAGATCGACTTCCGCCGGTTCGGCGAGATCGCGGATGAGATCGGCGCAGACCTCATGGTGGACATCGCGCACATCGCGGGGCTGGTGCTCACGGGGCTCCATCCCTCGCCGGTCCCGCACGCCGCGTTCGTCACGAGTACGACGCACAAGACGCTCCGCGGCCCGCGCGGCGGCCTGATTCTGTGCCGCGCCGCGCGCGCGAAGGACCTCGACCGCAACGTCTTCCCGGGGGTGCAGGGAGGACCGCTCGAGCACGTGATCGCCGCAAAGGCGGTGGCGTTTTTTGAGGCGGCGGGGCCCGAGTTCGTGGAGTACCAGCGCGCGACCGTCGAGAACGCGAAAGCGCTGGCGGGCGCCATCGCACGCCGGGGTTTCCGGCTCGTCTCCGGGGGAACGGACAACCACCTCGTGCTCGTGGACGTCGGTTCCCGCGGTCTCTCCGGCAAAGAGGCGGAGAAGGCGCTCGAAAAGGTGCGGCTGACCGTCAACAAGAACACGATCCCGTTCGATACTCGTCCTCCGGCGGTCGCCTCCGGCATCCGCATCGGCACGCCCGCGGTGACGACGCGCGGAATGGGAACGGCGGAAATGGAGATCATCGGAGAATCGATCGCGCGCATTCTCGAGGCGCCCGCGGACGAGGCGGTCGCCGGGTCGGTCCGCGGGACTGTTTCGGAGCTCTGCGCCGCGTTCCCGCTGAGATAACAGCCCGTGGAAGAAGGGTGTGGGATGGCGTTGCGAGCGCCGCGGGGCCGGCTGGGAGGCGACGCGACGAAGGCGATGCTGTTCGCATCCCGCGCCGAAGAGGCGCGTCAAAGAAAGCGGAGCGTCAACGCGGATGCAGACGGCCCCGCGCCGCCGCAACCCGCAGGGCGGACGGGCTTTTGCCCGGCGTCTAGGGGAGGAAGAGACCTTGGTTGACAGACACGAGGAAAGCCTCCGTTGTGTCTGTCGCCGATTGCAAAAGCCCGGACGCGACACCCGCATCCCTTTTTCCACGGGCTGATAAGGCGGGACGCTCCATTTCGACAGCCTCGCCCGTCCTGCGCCACCCGCGCCGGGCCCTCGCCGCCGTCGCGGCGGCATGTCTCGCCGCCCGGCTTCTGGCGCGCGCCTTGCCGCCCGGGTTCGCGGACCAGGCGCGGGCGCTCGCCGCCGCTGCGAACTCAGACCCGGCGGCCCGCCGGGTCATGACCGCCCCCCGCAAGTTCGACCGGAATTACTTCGTGTTCCTGGAATCGGCGCGGCGCACCCTGCCCCCGGGCGCGCGCGGCGTGGCGCTCTATGCCCCCGGCGCCGACGAATCCGCTTTCTATCTGGCGGTGTACGAATTCGCCCCCCTTCCCGTCCGC
>JBBQDF010000079.1:0-9460 GCA_038319475.1 Thermoanaerobaculia bacterium | reverse complement strand
ACCGCCGGCGCCCTGAAGGCCGTCGTGGAGGAGGCGCATGCCCGCGGTCTCCGGGTCACCGGCCACCTCGACTCCGTGGGATGCATCGAGGCCGCGGATCTCGGGATTGACAACTTCGAGCACTCCTTCGGGAGCTGCGCCAGAGATCTCGGGATGAACGGCAAGCCCGGGTCGATACCTCCCGAGCCCGCTTCCCCGAAGGCGCAGGCGGTAATCGAGAGGCTCGTCCGACGGGGTGTCGCGTTGACCGCGACGCCGTCCGGATTGGACCATGCGTTGAGCCTCGAAGAGCTCGATTTGCTGCATCCGACGGTGCGCGAGCGTTATCTCCAGTCGAGGCTCGGCGGCCCGCCAACCGACCCGGCTTTCGAAGCGGGAGTTCGAAGGCTCGAACGTGCGTTCGTGGCCGCCGGCGGCCGTCTCCTGCTCGGATCCGACCCCCAGGATAACGGTCAAATCGCGGGCTTCGCCAACCATCACGCGCTCGAGCAGATGGTGGAGGCCGGGTTCTCGCCGCTCGAGGTGATCCGGATGGCGACGTCGGAGGGCGCGCGGTTCCTCCGTGTCGAGGGCCAGGTCGGCACGGTGGCGCCAGGCAAGGCGGCAGACCTCCTGATCGTGAACGGCAACCCGGACGAGCAGATGAAGGACATCGAAAAGGTCGAGCTTGTTTTCAAAGATGGGATCGGGTTCGACCCCCAGAAGCTCAGAGAGTCGGTCCGGGGTCTGGTGGGATGGCACTGATTGCGCTGGCGTCGACATCTCGGAAGCGAAACGGCCGCGTCCACCGAAGGGCCCCCTTCGCGCCGCCCTATCGAAGCTTGTTCGGCGGCTCGTGCGAGAGTTGCGCGCGGCGGGCGTGGCGTTCCAGGGCGAGACGGATCAGTTCGTCCAGAAGATCCGGAAGCGAAAGCCCGCTAGCCTCCCACAGCTTCGGATACATCGAGATGGCGGTGAAACCCGGGAGAGTATTGATCTCGTTGACGATCACGCGGTCCGTTCCGCGCTCGACGAAAAAATCGACGCGCGCCATCCCCGAGACGCCCGCAACCCGGAACACGGCGAGCGCCAGGCGCCGGACCTCTTCCGCGACAGGCGTCGGGAGATCCGCCGGGATGATGAAACGCGCGTTGTCTTCGAGATACTTGTCGTCGTAGTCGTAGAACTCGCGCCCCGGAATCACCTCGCCCGGCACCGACGCGCGCGCCTCGCCGTTGCCGAGCACGGCACACTCGATCTCACGGGCGTCGATTCCCTCTTCAACCAGCGCGCGGTCGTCATATCGCAGCGCGAGCGTTATAGCCGCCGCGAGGTCTTCCGGGCGCTTTACCTTCGTGACGCCGACCGAGGAGCCTCCGTTGACGGGCTTGACGAACAGCGGCATCGCAAAAGGGGGCTCGCGACACTCCCCCGGCGCGCGGACGGTCACGCCGCGGGTGACTGGAATCGCAGCGTCCCGGAGGAGCGCCTTGAAAAACGCCTTGTCCATGCCGACGGCGGAGGCGGCCACGCCGGCGCCCACGTACGGCAGCCCCAGGATCTCGAGAAAGCCCTGGAGCGCGCCGTCCTCTCCCGAGGTGCCGTGGATGATCGGAAACACCAGATCGACGCGCCCCAATGACACCTCCGCCGGAACGAGCCCGCCGGATTCCGCCGGCGCGGCGCCCGCACCCAGGAATCGCTCCGGAATGCTTCCATCCGTGAGGAGCCGCGCGGAGTCCGATGTGGAAAGAAATTTCCCGGCCGCGTCGATCGCCATCGGGATCGCCTCGTAGCGCGCGGGGTCGAGCGCTCCGGCGATCGTGCGCGCGGAGATTCTCGAGACTTCCCGCTCGACTGATTTTCCGCCGAAGAGGATCAGGACCCGCAGTCGGCTCACCAGGTCACCACGCGCACGTCCTCCACGGCGGGGGCGGCGCGCAGCCGGTCGAGCACCTCGCGCGAGGGCGGCGAGTCCACCGCGAGCACCGCCGCCGCGCGCCCGCCATCCCCTCGCGCGAGAGAGAAGTCGGCGATGTTCACGCCTCCGTCTCCGAGGATCGTCCCCACGCTGCCGACCACGCCCGGCACGTCGCGATTGCGGAGGTACACGACCGTGCCCTCGGGGCGGAATTCGAGCGGGAGACCGTCGACCGCGACGACCCGCGCGTCGGTGTCCGAAAACAGAGTCGCGTCCGCCGTCGTCCCCGGTCCGGCGCCCGCCGAAAGACAGATCCGGATCGACCGGGCGTACGTGCCGGGTCCCTCGTGCCGCGTCTCGGAAACGGACACGCCGCGGTCCTGCGCGGCGTGAAAGGCGTTGACGTAATTCACGGTCTCGGGGGCGTGCCCCTGCAGCGCCCCCTTGACGGCCGCGACCGCCACCGGGCGGAGGAGATCCGCCGGGAGCCCCCACGTCTCGACGGAGACGCCGGCAATTCGTCGACCCGAGAGCGCCGCCACGAATCGCGACACCCTCTCGGCCAGGCGCATCCACACGGCGGCGCCGGACGGGTCCGCGGGGCCGCGGAAGGGAAGGTTCACCGCGGGAACGTACGACACTCCGGAGAGCGCCTCCAGGAGCGCTTCGACGGTCTGCAGCGAAACCCGTTCCTGCGCTTCCAGCGTCGAAGCGCCGAGATGCGGCGTCGCGACCACGTTCGCGAGCTTCAGGAGCGGATCGTCCGCCGCGGGGGGCTCGGGATCGAAGACGTCGAGAGCCGCCCCCGCGAGCCGCCCGGAAACGAGGGCGTCGTACAGCGCGGCGCGGTCGACGAGGCTCCCCCGGGCGACGTTGACGAGGATGGCGCCCGGCTTCATGCGCGCCAGCTCCGCCTGTGCGATCAGCGATTTCCCTTTTTCGCCCGCCGTCGCGTGGAGCGTCACGATGTCGGAAGTCTCGAGAAGCTCGTCGAGAGTGAGGAGCGGTACGCCAATCTCGCGCGCCCGCGTCTCCGGGAGGAATGGGTCGAACGCCACAACGCGCGCTTCGAAGGCGCGGGCGCGCGCAGCAACCCGTGCGCCGACCTGCCCGAGGCCCACGATGCCGAGCGTCTTCCCCGCAAGCTCGGAGCCGACGAACTTCGATTTCTCCCAGCGGCCTTCCGCCATCGTCGCGGTCGCCGCCGGGACGCGGCGGAGCAAGGCGAGAAGCAGCGCGAACGTGTGCTCGGTCGCAGAGACCACGTTCGCGGTCGGGGCGTTGATGACGAGTACGCCCCGCGCGGTGGCCGCGGGCACGTCCACGTTGTCCACGCCGACGCCGGCGCGCCCGACGACGGTGAGACCCGGGGCAGCGGCGAAAAGGGCGGCGTCGACGCTGGTCGCGCTTCGGACGAGCAGGGCGTCCGCGGTGGCGAGCTCCGCCAGCAGCCGCTCCCGCGGCGCTCCGGCGCAGTCGACCACCTCGTGGCCCGCCTGCCGGAGCAGGTCGAGGCCGGCCGACGCGACCTTCTCCGCGACGACGACCCGGCTCATGGTCTGGATTCTATGGCGCGCCCGTCTTTCGCCCACTGCTCTTCGAGCCACGCGGGCAGCTCCCGAATCGCACCGAGGACCACGTCGGCGTCCACCGACGCGAGCTCCTCTGTCGAGCGAGATCCGCCGGGCACGAGAGCGACCCGGCAACCGGCCGCGCGCGCGAGCGCCGCATCGATCTCCATGTCACCCACGACGAAGGCGTCGCGCGCGGGAAGGCCGGCGGTGCGCAGGAGGTCGAGCAGCATCCGCGGATCGGGTTTCGGAGGTGTTGAGGCATCCGGACCGGCGATCTCGAAGAAATGACGCGCCACACCCTTCGCGTCGAGGATCTGGCGCGAAAAGACCGCCGGCTTGTTCGACGCGACCGCCATCCGCCAGCCGCCCCGCGATAGCTCGTCCAAGACCGCCGGGACCTCGGGGTAAAGGTACGAAAGGCGGATCGCGACGTCCGGATACCGGGCGCGAAAAATTCGAAGGCCTTCGGCGGCACGATCTGCCCCGACGGCTTTTTCGAGCAGCCGGTCGAGCCCCTCGCCGACCATCCCCCGCAGGGCCGCGGGCGTCGGGGGCGTCAGCCCGAAATGCGCCATCGCGTGTGCGAGCGCATCGCCGATCGCGGCATACCCGTCGAGAAGCGTTCCGTCGAGGTCGAAGACGACGAGGCCACGCCCGGGGCGGCGGTTCCAGCCGGGGGAGTTCCTAGCCACGCAGACTGCTTTTGAAGCAAGCGGTACGGCCGCATCGCATGGCGGCCTGCCGCCTCGAGCCGCGCGGTGTTCGCGCTCCTTCGCCCCGTCCGCGGCTCACCGCGGGAGCCGGGAACGGCGAGCGAGACCCGCCAGAGCGAGGACCGCCTCCGCGATCGCGCCGCCCTCGGAGAACCGGAACGTCGGCACGCCGTCGGCCGCGGCCTCCTCGTCGGAAACCCGGATCGCCGCTCCTTCGATCGCCGGACGAGACGCGCCGCGCCGGGTCACCTCCACGCGCGGGAGCGGCAGCGCCTTGTATCCCTCGACCAGCACGAGGTCGCAGTGGGCGAATTCCCGCGCCATGAGCGCGGCGATTGATTCTTCCGCCCCGAAACGCCGCGCGGTCGTGCGCTCCGGCGTGACGAACGCGGAAACCGCCGCGCCCGAAGAGGAGTGGCGATGGGAGTCCTTGCCCGGCACGTCGTCCTCCGCGTCCTTCGACGTGTGCTTGAGCATGCCGACGACGAGCCCCCGCGCCTGGAGCCGGGGAACGAGATCCACGAGCAGGGTCGTCTTGCCGGCGTCGTGGCCGCCGACGAACGCGACGGCGGCCGGGCGCGAGTCCGGATAGAGCAGCCAGGGCTCCCGCCGCATGGCAAATGTCCGCGCTCCTTCGTCGTGCCGGGAGACCTCGCCAGCGATGCCCGCTCCGCGGTCGACCGCCGCCCGGAAGCTCGACGAGCCCGTCAGGAGATCGATGGCGGGACGCGCATCGAATTCGTACGGCTCCGTTCGCCACGCGAACTCGTCCGGCGCCATGTTTCTCGCCGTCTCGACGATGACGAGCCCCGTCTCGAACGAACGGAACGCCTCCGCGTCCGTGACGTGGAACATCGCTCCGCCGCACGTCCGTCCGGCGTGCTTGTCGAACATCGGCCGGAAGTGGACGGGGACGAAGGACACACCCGGCAGACGCCGCCCGTTGAGCGCCCCCGAGAGCGGAACCGACGCGAGCCAGGGTGCGCCGAAGACCTCGAACGGCCGCGTCGTGCCGCGGCCTTCCGAAATGTTCGTGCCTTCGAGAAGGCACATGCCCGGATAGACGAGCGCTGTCGCGGGTGAAGGAATGTTCGGCGAGGGGGACACCCAGGGCAACCCGGTCGCTTCGAATGGCGTGTCGCGCGACCAGCTTTCGACCGGAATCACCGTGAGGTCGAGGTCGAGCCGCTTTTCCGACCGCAGGAGGAGCGCGAGCTCTCCGGCGGTCATGCCGTGCCGGACGGAGATCGGGTGCAGCCCGACGAATGAGAGAAGCTCCGCGTCCTGGGGTGCCCCCTCGAGCGCGCCGCCGATCGGATTCGGACGGTCACAAACGACGAAAGCGAGGCCCGCCTCCGCGGCCGCCTCCATCGAGAGCATCATCGTCCACACGTAGGTGTAGTAGCGGCTGCCCACGTCCGCCACGTCGAAGACGAGGGCATCCAGGCCTTCGAGATCTTCGGGACGGGGCTTCAAGCTCTCGAGGCTCGCGCCATACAGCGAAACGGCGGGAAGGCCCGTCGGCCCGTGAACGCCCCCGCTGACCGCCTCCATGTAGATGGCGCCGCCGTCGACACCGTGCTCGGGACCGAAGAGTCTCGTCAGACGCGTTTCGCGAAGATCGTGGAGGGCCTTCCAGGAAGGCACCCCGGCGGAGGTCACGCCGGAGGGGTTCGTGATGAGACCGATCCGACGGCCCGCCACCGGTGTCGGGTTCGCGAGAAGTCCGTCGATGCCGGGGGCGGTTTTCTTGACGACGGTCATCACTCGGAGGCACCCGAGGGCTGCGGATGGGGGGGAGCCTCTCCACGCACGAGAGCGACCGCGTGAGGGATCAAGCCCGTGACGGCGCGTAGGCAGTCGGCCGCCCCCCGGGGCGACCCGGGCAGTGCGAGCACGATCGTGCGATGGCGGACGCCGGCTAACTGCCGCGACAGGTAAGCGGCCGGAAAACCCGCTCCGGTCTCGGCGCGCATTTTCTCGGCCAGCCCAGGGATCTCGAAGGAGATGACCTCCCGGACCGCTTCCGGCGTCCGATCGCGGGGCGAAACACCCGTCCCGCCGGTTAAGACCACGAGGTCCGCCCGGTCCCCGTCGGCTTGTTCCCGGATTGCCCGTGCCACGCGGTCCCGGTCGTCGGGAAGGACCTCGCGGGACACGATTCTGTGGTCGATCCCGGACTCGGCGAGGACCCCCTCGCAGGCGGGACCTCCGTGATCCTGGCGCTGGCCCCCGAAGACCCCGTCGGAAACCGTCACCAGGGCGACCCGTATGGGAGTGGACATTCGTCCATTATTTCGGACGTCTCGCAAATCCCCAAACGCCCGCAGACGGCCCTTTTCCCGGGCGGGGTTTTTGCACTCCCTACCCTTGGCCTTATCCTCCGGTATTGTCTGTGGGTGCGGCCCCGACTATGAAGCTTTGCCAGGCCTGTAATCGCTGCTTTCCCGACCTCGCGCGGGGGTGCGTGGAGCCGGCACACCCGCCCCTCGTCGAGGGTCCGCCCGTAGGCACGAGTATCGGCGAGACGTGGGTCCTGGAACGGATGCTTTTCTCGGATCCGGAGGGGGGCGGGTTTGTCGCCCGGAGCCGGAAGTCGGGCCTGACCGCCAACATCCTCGTGCGGCGGCCGCCGGCGCCGGAAGAGGAAGCGGCGTTCGCTCTCTTCCTCCACGAATCTACCCTGCTCGCCGGGCTCCAGGAGCTCTCGATCGCGGGAGTCGAGGAATTCGGCCGTCTGCCCGACGGCGGGGCGTACGCCGTGCTGGAACCCGTCGGCGAGGAGACCCTGCGCGAGTTCCTCGATCGGGAGGGCCGACTTTCCGTCCCGCTGGCCGCGACGATCGGCCGCCAGGTCGCCGAGGCCGCCGCGGCCCTCGAACAGTCGGGGATCGTCCCGGGGGAGCTCTCCTCCGAGCGCGTCGGCCTTCGCCGGCGAGACTCCGGCCCGACAGTTCGCCTCGCGCGCTTTCCGGGCTCTCTCCTGCCGGGCAGCGAAGGCGCGGAAATCCCGTCATTTGGCGGTCTCCTCTACCAGATGTTGTCCGGCCGCCCGGAGTCCGGGCACGCGGGCGCGGGGCCACCGCCCCCTCCCATCCAGAGGACGCGTCCCGATCTTCCTGAATCGCTCGGATGGCTGGTCATGCAGTGCCTTCACCCGAGCGTCGCGGCCCGGCCGCGGTCGCTGGCCGAGATCGTGCGGCGGATCACGCCGTTCGAGCAGGTCGCGGCCGAGGCGCGGGACGACTCGCCTGCTCCCGCCGAAGTTCCCCCTCCGGTCGGCGCCGAAGGTGCCCCATCCGAACCGCTCCCGCAATCTGCAGGCGCGGCGCCGGTGCCGCCGCCGGCCCTCGAGGCCCCGGGACCGCCGATCGCGCCGGAAATTTCGGCCGCGGTTCCGCCTCCGTTCCTGCTCGGGCCCCATCCCGTTCTTCCCGTGCCTTCGGTCGATCCGGCTCCGCCGCCCCCCGCCGCTCCTGCTTCGCAGCTCGTCTCCGGGTCGAACCCGGACCCGATTCCGGCCGCACAGCTCGAGGAGGAGCCCGGGCAGAGGCCGCCGGCGCCCGTGAACGCCGCGATCACGGCCGAAATCCCGATCCTCCGCACGCTCCATTCCTACCGCAACACTCCCGCGCCCGCGAAGACCCAGGATCCCGTCACCGGGCCTAGGCCCATGTTCCTGGACATCCCGCCGGTTGCCGCGGCCCCTCGAATAGTCCCGCCTCCGCCCGTTCCGCCGCCTGCAGGGGCGCCGCCCGCGGTCGCGCCTCTGTCGCCGACGGCCGAGTTGCCGTCGGCGCCCGCCCTGACGCCGCCGCCAGTCGTCCGCACCGCGTCTGCGGGGTCCTGGCGTCGTCCTCCGGTCTCGCGGGAGCCGGCTTTCGGCTCCCGGGGTGGCGCCCCCGCCGCGGGTCCGGGCGCCGCAATCGCAAACGATATGGCCGCGGGATCCGCCCGGATGCGTCAGAATTTCCCGCCGCTCTCTCCTCCCTCGGTCGCCGTCCCCTCGCGCCGGGGGCGACAGGCTCCCGAGCCGTTCCGTGCGACGGCGACGGGCACGTCCGGGCGGCAGATTCCCATCTCGGCCGGACAGAGCGAGGTTCCCTTCTCCTCTGCTCCTCCCCCGCCGTCCCGCTTCCCGACCCCGACCCCGACCCCGCCGCCGGTGGATGCGCCGCGAGAGACGGTGCCGGCACAGCCGCTCGATTCCCCTGACTCGGGGATCGGCGCCGTCACGGTCGGCGAAGATCGCACAGTCGAGTTTGAGACGGTCCGGAAGGGGCCGCGCCCGGGACTCATCGGGGGTGCCGCTCTCGCGATCCTCGTCGGGGCGATCGCCCTGTTCTGGCTGGTGATCGAGGCGACACCGCCGCGGCGCGGCACGGTGCCGGCCGCACGCCTCGGCAGAAAAGAAGTCGAGCCCGCGTCTGCGCCCGCCTCGGCGGTGGCCTCCACTTCCATTTCTGCCGTTTCGACGCAGGCGCCGCGCGCGCCCGGGAACGTCTCCGTCGATCGAGGGACGGGGCCGGCTTCCGCTCCGGGTTCCGTCGCTCCCGCCCCCGGGGCGGCTCCCCCTTTTAGCTTTCCCATTTCCAGAGCGCGGGCGGGCGGATCGAGCCCGGTTCCGCCCGTCCCGAACCGCGAGCCCGACCGGCCGCCACGCGTCGCAAGCCGCGAACGGGTGGGGCTCCCTTCCGCGGACCACGCGGCGGCGCCCCGGGAGCCCGCGGCCGACAAAGCCCGGCCGGGCGCGGGGCTGCGGGACACCCTCGACGCGTGGATCGACTCGACGAACGCTCGCGACCTTTCGGGCCACATGCGCTTCTACCTGCCGCAGGTGAGCACGTTCTACCTGAGCCGGAACGTTTCGCGCGAATACGTGCGCCGCGAAAAGGCGCGCCTGTTCCAGGGCGGCCCGGTGTCGGTCGCCGCGGGAGAGCCCGAGATCGACCCTTCGCCCGATGGCAGGACCGCGACGGTCCGGTTCCGGAAGCGGTACGCGGTCAGCGGCGCCCGCGGAGAAAAGCGGGGAGAGGTTATCCAGGAGATGAAATGGATCCGCACCCCGGGCGGGTGGCGGATCGCGAGCGAGCGCGACGCGAAGATCCTGGCGAGCCGGTGACAGCGACGGGTCAGGTCCCTCGTTTCCGGCGGTAAGTTCCCGTCCTCCCGCCCCGCTTCTCGACTAAAAAAATCTCGGCGATCGTGATCGAGCGGTCGAGCGCCTTCGCCATGTCGTAGATCGCGAGGTAGGCGCCGGCGACGGCGGTAAG
>JBBQDF010000078.1:0-9493 GCA_038319475.1 Thermoanaerobaculia bacterium | reverse complement strand
ATGTTCGGAGCGGTCTCGTCTGAGATCTCCATGGACCAATTCCTTTCTGGGATTTGGAATGGAGCTTAATCGGTCTAGAGAAGATAGTCAACTCGCAACCTCTCATTTCGGTGAGAGCCGATATCTCCTTTAGTTGAAGGTATTTAGGTTAGACGGGGACAGGGCCGGTGGCGTTCGTCATGATGTCTCCTCTTTCGCAAACGGCTCAGGCCAAAAGAGCCCGGGCCAAAAAACGCTCGATTCGCGGGCCTGAAAAGGGCGGCGCGATTAAATAGACCTCTGGCGGTCTGACTGTTCGAGTGAATCCCACCGAGGTTGAAATGAATCTGATCTATTGGAACACACATGCGCGGGCCGGTGTCAAGTATTTTGGACACGCACAGAATGCGCGTCCGGTGCGTCTTGTCCGACGCTTTTCGCAGTGCCCTCGAGGCAGGCGGCTCTAGCCGAACTTGATCAGCGAGCGGAGCAGGTGGTCCTGGAAGCCGTGGTTGCCGGTTTCCCAGACGTTGCGGCCGTTTAACAGGATGGCGAACGCGTAAGTCTTGCCCGAGTTGGCGGTTACGAAGCCCGCGAGGGTTGAAACTCCATTGATCGTGCCCGTCTTTGCGAGGATTTTTCCGCGCAGGTCGGGGTCTCGCAGCCGATGTCGCAGCGTGCCTTCCGCGTCCCCCGACACCGCGAGCGTCGCTTTCCATTCGGCCGCGTGCGGGTGGCGGTTCATTGCGCGCAGGAACTTCACCAGGTCGCCGGCGGCGACCCGGTTGTACGCCGACAGACCCGACCCGTCGCGCAGGTTGTAGCGGTTGGGGTCGAGGCCGATCGCCGCCAGGAACTGCCTCTCGACCGCGATTCCGTTCGCCCAGCTCCCCTGCCCCATTTTTTCAGCCGCCACGGTCTTGAAGACCTGCTCGGCGTAGAAGCCCTGGCTGTGCTTGTTCGTGATGGCGAGGGTCGGCAGGAGGTCGGACTCGGTTTGCGCAATCAGCGTCCAGGTTGCGTCCGGCTTGACGGGCTTTTCGATCACCGTCCCGGTGAGCTGGATCCCGGCGTTGCGCAGTCTCGTTTTCAAGGCCGCCCCGAAGAACTCCGGAGCGTTGTCGACGGCGATCGGGGTGGACCACCAGACCGGCCGCGCGGGGACCGTCCCGGAGATCGTCACATTGTCCGAGCCGGCGGAGCGCGCGACGGCGACTCGTACCGCCCCGCGGCTCGAGATCGTCCTGGCTGAGGACACCGCGTGAAGGACGCCGGTCGGCGGGTCGATCGAAACGGCGACGGGGTTTCCAGGACGCCCCCCCGGCCGGATCGACACCAGGACCACGTTGTCATTGAAGGCGAGGGCGGAGATCGGCGCCTGATACCACTTCGCGTCCTGGCCCGTGTGCCAGTCCGGATGCCGGGCCACGGAATCGAAGAACGCGGTGTTCAGGACGAGGTCGCCGATCACCTGCCGGACGCCCGCCTGAACGAGTCCCTGCGCCCACCGATCGAAAACGGCGTTGAAGTCGTCGTTGTAGAAGCGCCCGGAGATGTTCGGATCTCCGCCGCCGACGACCAGGAGCGGGCCGACGAGCGTGCCGTCCCTGACCTCTCCCCGGCGCCAGAACGACGTCTTGAACTTGTACTGCGGGCCGAGGTAATGGATGGCCGCCGCCGTCGTGAAGAGCTTCGTCAGCGACGCGATCGTCTCCGGGTTGTCCGGGTTGCGCTCGAAGATCGCAGCGCCGCTCGCCACGTCGGCCACCGAGATCGATACGCCGCTCGCGTTGGGGCCCACCTTGCGCGCGCACTGGTCGAGGGCCTCCTCGAGTGAGCGCGGCTCCGGCAGCCTGGCCTCGACCGCCGCCGCCCGCCGGGTTCTCCTGCCCGCCCTGTGGCGGCGGGGCTTGGCCGAAGCCGTGTCGGCGAGTGTCAGAACGAGGAACAGTATGGTGAGAAGACGCCTGAGAGAGGAACGCTGCACCACGTGAAATTATAATCGGAAACGCGTGAAATTCGACGAGGCATCGCGGACTTTCGAGGTCTCCGTTCGCGAGCTCGCGGAGGAAGAGGGGTTCCGGCGCGTCGGGTTCGATCGCGGTGACGGATGGCGCCGCCTCGGGCTCGGATCGCAGATGCACGCGCGCCTCCTCGCGGCGCGATGCGACGCGCACCCCGGCTATCGCGCGGAAGTCCACCTGCAGGCGCGCATCGCCGTCGAAGAGTGGACGGCGGTTCTGACGGGACGCCTCGACGGGTGCATCGAGCGCCAGCCCGGTTACTGGTACATCGAAGAGTTGAAATCCACGAACCTGTCTGTCGAGGGCATCCGCCCGAGCGGCTCCTCCTTCGAGCGCGACCGGCGGCAGCTCCTCGCGTACTGCGCGTTGTGGCGCCGCCTGGGTCACTCGAACGTGACCGGTGCGCTCGTCTACGTCGACATCGAAACCGGAGAGGAAGTCTCCATCGCGGTGTCGGATTCGTCGGGCGAGTCCGATCGCGCGGTGGAGCGCGGTCTCGCGCGATTGCTCGCGATCTGGCGCGGCCACGAAGCGGCGCGGCGCCGCAAGGCCGCCGCGGCGGAGCGCCTCCCGTTCCCGCACAGCGCCCCGCGCGCCGTCCAGCGACCGCTGATGGAAGCCGTCGCGACCGCGATCGCTCAGGGCGAGACGCTTCTCGCGGAAGCCCCGACGGGGTCCGGCAAGACAGCCGCCGCGCTTCACCCGGCCATGGCCGCCGGTCTGAAATCGGGCCGCCAGGTCGTGTTTCTCACGTCGAAGGGCCTGCAGCAGAAGATGGCGGTCCAGTCGCTGATCGGCATGAACGAGCGCGCCTTTCATACGATCCAGATGCGGGCCAAAGAAAAGATGTGCGCGAACGATCGCATCCTCTGCCACGAGGAGTTCTGCCGATTCGCGAAAAGCTATCCCGAGAAGATGGAGCAGTCGAACATCCTGGGGAGGCTCCAGGACGGCTACTCGCACCACGATCCCGCGACGGTGTTCGAGGAGGCGCGCCGCGAAGAGGTCTGCCCTTTCGAGGTCCAGCTCGAGCTCGCGGCGCGCGCGGACGCGATCGTCGCGGATTACAACTACGTGTTCGAGCCCGGCGTCGCCCTGCGCCATCTGATCGGCGAGGGACTCGGCAACGCGATCCTGCTGGTCGACGAGGCGCACAACCTGCCGGACCGCGCCCGCCAGATCTTCTCGCCCGAGCTCCACGAGGAGGAGTTGAGGGGATTGAGAAACCGCCTTTCCCTGCAGCCGGGCGAAATCTTCGCGGACCTTCTCCTCTCGGTCGACGACCTGCTCGCGTTGCTCGAGAACGCGGCGGAGGAGCTGCCGGAGGGCGAGGCCATCGCCGAAACCGACCCACCAGCGGAGGCGATCCGCGCGCTGCGCTCGGACTGGGAGCCGAAGCTACTTCGTTACCTCGCCTGGAAGCGGGAATCGAAGCTCGCGCTCGTCGACGATCCGGTGATGGACGTCCACTTCGGGCTCCAGCGATTCGCGGCGGTCTTGAACCTCTACGGCCCCGAGTTCACCTGCGTCGTCGAGCGGCGCGCGGGCGGGACGCGCCTGGCGATCCTGTGCCTGGATCCGGCGAAGGTGCTCGGCCCGATCTTCGAAGCGACTTCCTCGACGATCTTTCTGTCCGCGACCCTTTCCCCTCCCGACGCCTTCCAGCGCGTCCTCGGCCTCGAGCGCGCGCGCACGTCGTCGCTCTCGCTGCCGCCTCCGTTCCCGCGCGAAAACCGCAAGCTGATGATCCTGCCGAACGTGCGCACGACGTACTCCGCCCGGGAGAAGAACTATGGCCGCATCGCGAAGCTGATCGCGGAGATGTCGGATGCACACGGAGGAAACGACCTCGTCCTCTTTCCGTCGTATCGCTTCCTGACCGAAGTGGCGGCGCTGATGCCGAAAACGCGCGCGCATCTGCTCGTGCAGCGACCGAACCTGACGGACTTCGAACGGCAGAACATTTTAGAATCTCTCGCCGCTCCGCCGCCGTCCGGGGTCCTTCTGCTCGCGGTCTCCGGCGGGATGTACGCCGAGGGCGTCGACTATCCGGGCGAGTTGATCTCCGGCGTCTTCGTCGTCTCCCCGGCGCTGCCCCAGGTTTCCTTCGAACGGGAGCTGCTGCGCCGGTACTTCGACGACCGCGAGGAAGCGGGCTTCGACTATGCGTACCTGCAGCCCGGCATGACCCGGGTGGTGCAGGCGGCGGGCCGCCTCATCCGCAGCGAGACCGATCGGGGCGTGATCGCGCTCATCTGCCGCCGCTTCGTCGAGGAGCCGTACGCGTCCCGTCTGCCCCGCGACTGGTACGACATCAGCCCTTCGGAGCTGATCACGCAGCATCCCGCCCGGGAGATCCGCGAATTTTTCGAGGGCTACGGAACCGGGAAGCCCGAGGACGCCTGATGGACCCGGACCTCTTTTACCGGCGGAAAAAAGTCCCGCGGGTCACCGTCGACGCGTGGATCCGGGACGAGGCGGGGCGGCTCCTTCTCATCCGGCGAGGCCGTCCTCCGTTCCGCGGCCGATGGGGCCTTCCCGGCGGGTTCCTCGACTGGAAGGAGCGCGCGCAGGACTGCTGCGCCCGCGAGGCTCTCGAAGAGACGGGGCTGACGGTCGAAGTGGGAAAACTCCTGGGGGTCTACTCGGATCCCGACCGCGACCCCCGGGGGCACAACGTCACCGTGCTCTACGACGCGAGGCCGGTCGGAGGAACGGCGAAGGGAGGGGACGACGCCGCGGAAGCCCGGTGGTTTTCGGAAGAGGAACTCGAAGACCTGGAGTTCGCCTTCGATCACCGCGCGATCGTCACCGAACAGTTGGCTCGACGGCCTCGTCGGCGGGGATCGCGGGCGGCGGGTCCTTCTCGGCCCGCTCGGCGCGCCGCTTCTCCAGGATGACGAGCTCGCGCGCCTTGTCGAATTTCTGCTTGTGCCGATCGATCCGCGCGACCGCGTCGTCGAGCGACGTCGAAATGTGAACGAGGTCGAGGTCTTCGGGATTCATGAGCCGGCGCGGCACCATGTCGCGGCGCATCCATTCGAGGAGACCGCTCCACATGTCGCCGACTAAGATGACCGGCCGTTCGGTCATGAAGCCGACCTGAAGCAGCTGCCACACCATCATGAGCTCGAGGGTACTGCCGATCCCGCCCGGAAAGATCATGAACGCCTGGGACATGCGGACGAAGTGGTGGAGCCGTGAGAAGAAGGTCCGGTGCGCCGTGACGCTGTCCAGGTAGGGGTTGGCCTTCTCGAAAGGGATCGCGATCGTGAGCCCGTAGGACCGCGTCTTGCGCAGGCCGCGCGCGCGCATCGAGGCCGCGCCCTCGTTTGCGGCCTCCATCAGCCCGGGGCCGCCGCCGGTGACGATGTCGCACCCGAGCTCCGTCAGCCGGGACGCGACCTCGCGCACCTGCGCGTACTCCTTGTCGCCTGTCTGCACGCGGGCGCTGCCGAAGACCGCGACCCGATAGAAGTTCAACTCCGCGGGATTCAGCGACTCGAGCTCTTCGATCGTGTCCCAGAGGCGCACGATCGTGCGGTCGATGATGCGCGCGACATCGGGCGGACGTCGGATCTTGCGCGGCTCTCTCATCGGCAGATCACGGCCCGGGCATCGAAGAGGAAAGAGGACATGGGAACGGGCGAGGTCAGTCGGCCGTGCGGAGGGTCGCCGAGAACGCGCGGGCGAGCAGGCCGTCGCCGGTCACCGCCCAGACGCTGTAGCGATAGAAGGTCCCCGCGGAGGCGTCCGAGTCCATGAACGCGTACCGGAAGGAGTCATCCGCCCGCGGTGTCGAGGGGAGGATCTGCGGCCCGGTGCGCACGATGCGTCCGTCGGCCGAGACTTCTTCACGGAACAGGACCCACCCGACGAGGCTCTCGTGCGCCGAAGTCGTCCAGGAGATCCGGGGAGCCCCGGGGCCGGCGGAGGCCTGGGGGACGAGGTTCGCGAACGGAAACGCCGCCACCGGCTCGACCGCGGCGGAAAGCTCTTCGAGCGGCGGGCCGCCGGCCGTGCCCCCGACGACCCAGTCGATGCGGGAGACTCCCGAGAGAGGCAGCATGCGGGTCGATCCCGGCGCCCAGAACACCACGTCCGGCGGAAGGGCCGCGTCCCGATAGCGGACCACCGCCGCCGCTGCCGCTCCGCGCTCGGGCCACGCGACGCGCAGCGCGCCGGTCGCTTCGGATCCCGGCAGAAAAGTCCGGTGACGCACCGCGAAAGTCGCGGGCGTGACCGCGTCGAGGGCTCCGCTCTGGAGATCCGACAGCCCGACGCGCGATGGCGCGGCCTCAGGCTCTACCACCGTGTACAGCCGCGCGGCGGAACGAAGAAGCAGGAGGTCTTCCTTCTCGCCCGTCGTCTCCGTCCAGGTTCGCAGAAAGAGCGGCAGCACTTCTTCGCCGGATTGCGCCGCCCGCTCCCACACCGTCCGGAGGGCGGTCGGGCCGGCGGACCGGGCAAACTCCTCGACATAGAGCCTGCCCAACGAATCCGAGTGCCGCGCGAGGTCCAGGCCCGGCGCGGCGGCGGCGGCGCGGAGGCCCTCGAGCCGCTCGTCGCCGCCCTCCCGTCCGGCCAGCGCCTCCGCGACGGCGAGCGAGAGAAAGGTGTGGTCGGCAGCGCCGTACGCGTCCAGCGTCGCCTGGGCATAGAGCCGCGCCACCGCGCGCAGCGCTTCCCGAGCGGAGAGGCCCGTGGCGTCGACCTCGATCGACGCGCCCACCAGCCGGTGGCGGTCGATCTCGTGAGCGGCGAGGCGGCGCAGGCCGTGCCCGTCCCGGCGCGCGATGTAGATCCGGAGCGGGTCCCCGGGGGAAAGGGGGTCCGCCCAGCCATGACGTTCGTGCAGGTCCGCCCGGAGGCGCTTCAACTCCGCCGTCAGCGCCGCGCGGAAGGAAGCGTCCTCGCCTTCGTCTGAGAGATCGATTCTCCCCTCGAGGATGGGCGATGGCGCATTGAAGCTGTGGAACGCGCTCGCGACCCACTCGCTCCTTGCCGACGGCTCGACGGTTTTTTCCAGAGCCGGGAGAAGCCGCGCCGCGGACAGGCAGAAAGCGCCGCAGATCAGCAGCTTACGCGAGATTCGGGCCGTCCTGTTCCGGTGCATCAATTTCAGAATAATCTGCAGGCGCAGCCTCGTCAACGCTTTTACGGATCTCGAAATGCCGGCGTCGCGGGCAACGCGCGTCTTGCGAGCCCTACGTCTCCTCTTGTCGCCAAGAGTTGCCGGGCCGGCTCAGGAGGCCGGTGCCGCTTGCGCCGCGGTCGCCGGAGCCTTTTGGATGTAAACCACAACGACCGTGATGTTGTCGACGCCGCCCTTGTTGTTCGAGAGGTCGATCAACCGCTCGCAGATCGCCTGGGAGCTCGTCTCGGCAAGCGCCGTTTCGCAAATCTCGTCGTCTCCGAGCATCGTGGTCAGGCCGTCCGAGCAGAACAGGAACCGGTCTCCCGGCTCGAAAACGAGCTCCTGGAGGTCCGGCGAGACGGAAGGGCCGCCGCCCAGGGCCCGTGTCACGACGTTCTTCAGGGGATGGGACTTTGCCTCCTCTTCCGTGAGGATCCCGGCGTTCACCTGCTCGTGGACCCAGGAGTGATCGTCGGTCAGGCACGAGAGCTGCCCGTCCCGGAGGAGGTACGCGCGGCTATCGCCAACGTGCGCGAGGGAGAGGATCTTTTCGTTCAAGAGGCCCGCCACGACCGTCGTGCCCATGCCCTTCAGCCAGGGCTGCGCGGCGACCGCCGCCATCACCCGCTCGTTGGCCTTTTCGATGGCGACGGCGAGCCGGTTGCTGTTGAACTCGAGGTCGTGGTTGTACTTGAACGGCCACGTCGCCTCTTCCTTCTGGCGGGTCGCGGCGATGAATTCGTTGATGGTCTCGACGGTGATTTTGGACGCGACTTCACCGGCCGCGTGTCCGCCCATCCCGTCGGCCACGACGAAGAGTCCCTCCTCGGCGTCGAACGCAAAGGAATCCTCGTTGTGTTTGCGCTTTCGGCCGACATCGCTCAAGCCGAAGACCTCGATGCTCGTCATGTTCACTCGATGCTCGTCATGTTCAGAAGTCAGGCTCCCTTGATCGCGCGCTGGGCGCGGATGTCTTCGAGCGCCTTGCGGACGTCCTGCGCGGAAGGATCCCACCGAATCGCCTCCTGAAAAGCCTTCTCGGCCTTCATGAGGAGTCCGGCCTGCCGGAAGATGGTTCCGGCGTCCTTCAGAAGCCGGACGTTCTGCGGCTCGATCGCGATCGCCATCTCGAGCGCCTTTACCGCCGTTCGAAGATCCCCGGATCGGGCCGAAGCGAGCCCGAGGTAGTGCTGAGCGCGCACGTCGGTCGGGTTCCGGTGCGCGGCGAGGGAGAAGTTGCCGGCCGCGTCCGCATATTTCTCCTCTTTGTAAGCGACGATCCCCTGTGCCACGTACGTCTGCGCGACGGCGTCCGAGTCGGTGCTGCCCGCGCTCGTCGCCACGATCATCGACCGTTCGAAGTCGTACATCTTGCGGCGCTCGGGATTGGTCAGCACGTTCACGGCTCCAGCCAGCTCCTGGAACCGGGCCTCGGCCTCCATGCGCCGCTCGGCCGGAGCCCGATCGGGATGGGCCTCGCGCGCGAGCGTTCGAAACCGCTCGCGGATCTCAACCGCCGTCGCGTCGCGCGCGACTCCGAGAAGCTCGTAGTGGTCAACATCACGGGGCATGAGTTCCCTGTTCCGCGTCCGAAAGTTATTGAAAAGATTAACATAAGGGAATGGGGCGAGGCGTTCAAGCCGGCGGCGTCGAGCGCCGCCCCGTTTGGCCTACTTGCGGCGTTCCTGCAGGATCTTTCGCGCGGAAATCCGGATCCCCTCGGGCAGATTCGGATCGCGCATCACCGCTTTCAAATCCCGCTCGATGAGCCTCTTAATCAGGGGAAGCGTGATCGCGAGGTTCACCTTGGGGTTCTTGACCAGAGCCGAGATGACGGCGGGCTTTCGCATCCACTCCCGGTTCATGGCGATCTTCCGGAAGATGTCTTCGTCGAGATGCCGCATCCCGCAGAACGATTCCACCTCGTTGACCGTGAGCCCTCTTCCCTTGAGGACGGCCGCGCCGACGAGCTTGTTGGCGTCACTCATGAGGATCCGCCGCTCTTCCTTGCCACCGCTGTACGCGAGCTTGATCTTCTCCGAGACCGTCATGACGGCGATGCGCCGGTAGGCCGCTCCCGTCGTGATCGAGTCCTCGAGGTCCGCCAGACCGGAATTGCGACCGGGCCCGCGAAGCGCTTTCGCCCGGACTTCTTCCTCCTCCGCTGCCGCGATTTCCGCCGCAAGGCGTACGTCCTCCTCGTCTTTGGCCTCATCCGCCGCCTGCCTTCGCTGACCCTTTTCGAAGAATTCCTCGCGGATCTCGAGCAGACGCCGGCGCGTGTCCGTCGTGAGGTCCGGGTTTTCGAAAAGCGCCTGGATGAGCTCGGGATTGCGAAGGAGGCGGACCTGAT
>JBBQDF010000077.1:0-9550 GCA_038319475.1 Thermoanaerobaculia bacterium | reverse complement strand
GGTCATGAGCAGCCCTCGCATGGCCTCGGGACGCTGCTTGCCGCGCCAGGCTTGCGCAAAGGCGAGGAAGAACCGCTGGTCACCCGTGAATCCCTGGAGGTTTTCCGAGGGTCCGGAGCCCCGCACGGTCCGGTAGGCGTCGAAAGCCGCCGCGAGCCCCGCCACGTCGGCGATGTTCTCCGAAAGAGTCAGCTTGCCGTTGACGTGAAGGCCCGGAAGCGGCTCATACGCGTCGAACTCCGCCGCGAGGCGCGACGCCGCGGAGCCGAAGTGCGCGAAATCTTCGGGCGTCCACCAGTTCAGGATCCGGCCGAGCTCGTCGAACTGGCTTCCCTGGTCGTCGAAGCTGTGGCTGATCTCGTGGCCGATAACGGTTCCAATGGCGCCGTAGTTCTGCGCGGGATCCGCGGCGACGGCGAAGAACGGGGGGTTTAAGATGGCCGCGGGAAAGTTCAGCGCGTTCTGCAGCGGAAGATTCACGGCGTTGACGGTTTGCGGCGTCATCCACCATTCGGACTTGTCGACGGGCTGGCCGAGCTTCGCGAGACTCTGCCGGTATTTGTAGACCTCGGCGCGCTGCGCGTTCCCGAGAGCGTCCGCCTTCGAAACCGTCAGCCCCGAATAGTCCTTCCAGTGATCCGGATATCCGACGCCGACGTAGAGAGTGTCGAGCTTGGCCTTCGCCTTTTCCCGCGTTGCGGAGGTCATCCACGCGAGGTTGTCGACGCGGTGCCGGAAGGCCGCCACGATGTTTCGGACCATCGCCTGCGCTTGCGCCTTCGCCTCGGGAGGAAAATAGCGTTCGACGTACAGCTTTCCGACGGCGTCTCCCAGAGCGCCGCCCGTCGACTCCACCGCTCGCTTCCAGCGGGGCCGCTGCTCCCGAGCGCCCGTCAGGGCCGTGCCGTAGAAGCGGAACCGCTCGTCGGCGAACGCCTTCGGGAGAAGACCCGAGGCCCGGTCGATGGCGTGGAAGGCGAGGTAGTCCTTCCAGACGTCGAGCGGCTCGCTGCCGGCGAGAGCGGCCGTGCCGGAAACCCCCGACGGCTGCCACACCATGATCATCGGCTGCGAGGACAGCCCCGCGGCCGCGAAGTACGTCGTCCAGTCGATCCCGGACGCCCGCGAATCGAATTCCCGGAGCGCCCAGGGATTGTTCGCCTTCTGCACGTCGACGGACTCCGTCCGCGTGACGTGCGCCTGCGCAATCCGATGCTCGAGGGCGTAGATGCGTGCGGCTCTGGCGTCGGGTTCCGCCACGCCCGACAGCTTCAGCACGGCCGCGATGTGCGACCTGTAAGCCGCCTGGAGCTCGCGGTCCTTCGGTCCGCCGTTCACGTAATTGTCTCTGTCCGGCATGCCGAGGCCGCCCTGCAACAGGTACGCGACGTTGCGCTCCGGGTTGGCGAAGTCGGGAGACACCCAGAGCCCGAAGGGCCGGTCGGTGTGGAAACGGGTGTTGTTCAAAGCGTCCACGTCGGCGCGCAGCCCGCGGCCGAGCACCCGGGCGAGGGCTTTCCGGTCGGCAATGGCGCCTATCTCGTAGAGCTCCGCCCGGAGCGGGGAGAGACCCTTCGCCTCGATCGCCTTCTCGTCCATGTAGGCGTCGTAATAGGCGGCCACCTTCGCCCCGTCGGACGCGGCCGGCGCGTTCGAGCCGCCGGCCTGGCGGATCAACTCCGCCGTGCGCTGGCTCACCTCTTCGGCGAGGATGGCGAACAGGCCGAAGCTCGACCGGTCGGGCGGAATCGGCGTCGCCTTCATCCAGCCGCCGTTGGCAAAGGCATAGAAGTCGTCGCCGGGGGCGACAGCCCGGTCCATTCCCGCGACGTCCAGGCCCCGCGTCGGAATCGCCGCGGGCCCGGCGGCCGGGCTCGAAGTCACGCTTGGGGCGACTGCGAACTCCGCGGCGAGGGCGAGCTTCGGCGCGAGGGCGAGATTCAGCGCGAGGGCGAGATTCAGCGCGAGGGCGAGCTTCAACGCGAGGGCGAGCTTCAACGCGAGTGCGAGCTTCAACGAGTTTGTGCGCATGGGCTCCTTTTTTTGTGATGCCTCAACCAACGGGACAAGGCGGATACGCGCCTCCACGTCAGGCGCCGCTGCGTTTTCGCGCGGGCCGGCGTCTGGCGGACGTTGCAGGACCTGCCCGGTCCTCGGGCTCGATCGCGATCCGGACGGACCGACCGATCGCGATGCCGGCTAAATTGCAAACCTCCTCCGGGACGAGAAGCCAGAAGCGCCTTGCGCGGGACACGACGAAGCTTTCGAAGCGGAGCCGGCCGATGCGGGCGAGAACCCGGTGCCCGCGCCTGCCGCGCCAGAGCGGCCCCGCCAGGATTCCCCAGCGCACCGCGGGATCAAACGGCACCTCGCAGGCGGCGCCCTTGTGTCCTTCGAGGAGCGTTCCCGTAAAACGGTCCATCCGGAACGGACCCCTCTCAGCGAGGAGGCTTCGCTGCCGCGTCCATACCCGCCGCTCGCCGTCTCAATGGCTCATCCGGACCAGCAGGACGCCCAGAATGCCGAGCGCGGCGACTGCGACGAAGCCGATCGCCACCCGGGCGCGCGATGCGGCCGGCTGCAGAGACCCGCCGCGGGCGACTCGGGCAAGGAGAAACCCGATCGCGACCAGCATCGGAAGAAAATAGAAGAACCACATGATGCACCTCCACAGCCGTCGAGGGACCCCGCGACCGGACGAGCTTCCAGGGAAAGGATACGTTGAGGGGATCGGTCCAGCCACCGAGCCCCGGGTTCTTCCGCCTCACCCCCTCGCGCCCGCCTGGCGTTTAACGGGGCGCCCCGCCCCGGCCGTGCGAGCGGCTTTTTCGTATGCGCGCAGCAGCCGCCCGAGCTGGTTCTTTTCGAGAACGAGGCGCTTCGTCAGGCCCCAGGGACTGCGGCCTCGCTGGTACTTGAAGTCCATCCAGCTCTTCGAAGGATCCGAGTGCCGGAAGGTCTCCCACAGCATCGGCAGATAGTCGCCTTCGGACTTCAGCCCGACGATGCGCCGGACGCTCAACCTCTCAGGATCGCTGCCGCGAAACCGATACGTGATCCGGAGCAAGCGGCGACCGCACTGGCACGGTCGCCGGAGAAGCCGCTGGTCCCACCGGCTCGGGGCGAGCTCGTCCCAGATGAACGCCGCCACGCTGCGCGAGTCGCAGACGGCGAGCCAGGAGGGCCGGTCGCCGCACGCGAGGCACTGCCACCAGTATCTAGCGACGGGAGCCGCCGGGGACCAGATCGGGCGCCCTTCGAGCGAGCGCACCGCGAGGCCGCTCCAGCGCTCTCACGGGCCCGGCGTTCTCACACACGATGTGCCGCCATTATTGTCGAGTCCCGGGCGCGCCACGCTCGCGGGGGCGCATCCCGGATGCGTTGGCGTCTCGCGCTTCCTCTCTGGCGGCAGCCCGTCCGGCCGCAGGCGGCGCGTCGACCGGCGGCGCCGTCGCGGTGAGGAACCAGACGGCTCCCGCCAGAAGGAGGGTGCCGAACGAGACGGTTCCGGCGACCGCGCGTCGGCCCGGGGACGTTGCTCGACCAGACTGAACTCGCAATCGGGACAGACGACGTAGCCACCCTGGAACTCGTCCCCGCATTTTCGCGCAGAACATCAACGCGCAGGATTGCCGCCGGCATCCATTCGCCGGAACCAGAAGGACATGCCAATGAAGTAGACGCCGAGGAGGCCCGTCCAGACGACGCCGAGCCACCGCTCCCAGCCGCTCACGCCTCGCGCCGCGCGGAGGGCGGCAAACCCGAGCTCGGCGGCCCCGAAAAAGAACCACATGGAAGATCGGTGACGGGTCATCCACGGCATGTACCGGTCCCGAAGGAGAACGAGCAGAACCAGCACGACCGGTAACAGGACGGCGGTCAGCACCAGCCAGAACATCAACGTCCGCGGGCTTCTATCGCTAGCGAAAGCCGGGTGCCGCCCGGAATCGCGCGGGACGCTGACTCGATCCGGAGCGAACCTGAGAAGAGCCTGTTCATCGGGGATCTCCTCATATGCCGCGCTGTTCCGCCTCGGTTGAAAAGGTATTCCGTGACGCGACGGATTTTACTCCCGCTCCGCCTGCCGCTCCGCGCCCAGAGCGCGGCGGGCCCGGCGCAGCGCCGACCGCACGCGGCGCGGAGACGTGCCGCCGATCCCGTCGCGGCGGCGCACGGAGGATTCCGGCGACAGGGACTCCGCGAACTCCCGCAGCTCCGGCGCCTCCGTCCACACGACCTCCCGGAGGTCGCGCCGGCCTTCTGAGGCCGTGGCGCTCCAGCGGGCGACCCGCCCGTGCGCCGTGCGGAACGGAAGACCGCGGCGGACGAGCTCTTCGGCCACGTCGGTAGCGAGGGTCGAGGATTCGATCGCCGGCCGCTCGTTCTCCGGCCGCAGCCGCAGTCCCGCGATCACCTCGGCGACCGCCGCGAGCGAGAGCTCAAGGGCGTCGGCCGTCTCGAAGAGCGGCTGTTGAGTTTCCTGCAGGTCGCGGTCGTACGAGAGCGGCAGGCCCTTCAGTACCGCGAGCGTCGCCATCAGGTTTCCGAAGACCCGCCCCGCTTTCGCGCGGGTCAGCTCGAGGGAATCCGGGTTCTTCTTCTGCGGCATCATCGACGACCCCGTCGCCGTCGCGTCCGACAGCCGGAAAAGGCGGTATTCCTCCCCGGTCCAGAGGATCAGGTCCTCCGCGATGCGGGAGAGGTGTGCCATCGTCAGCGCGGCGGCACATTCGAACTCCGCCGCGAAATCGCGGTCCGACACGGCATCGAGGCTGTTGGCGGACAGAGACGGCAGCCCGAGCTCCCGCGCCACGCCCTGGCGGTCGAGCGGGAGAGTCGAGCCCGCGCAGGCTCCCGACCCGAGCGGCGAGACGGCCGTGCGCCGCCACGCGCCCGCCAGCCGCTGCCGGTCGCGCAGCAGCATCTCGACCCAGGCATGGAAGACGTGCGCCAGCAACACGGGCTGCGCGCTGCGCAGGTGGGTGCGCGCGGCGACCAGGACGTTGTCATCCAGGAATTCGTCGGCACGGTCGAGGAGCGCGGACGCGAGGACTCGGGCAGCGTCCGAGGCGCGGTCGATCGCGGCCACCGTCCAGAGCCGGAGGTCGAGCACCACCTGGTCGTTGCGCGAGCGCCCGGCGTGGATTCGCCGCCCGGCGTCCCCCGCGAGCTCGATCAACCGCCGCTCGACGTTCAAGTGGATGTCTTCGTCGGCATCCCTGAAACGGAATGTCCCTCGCTCGATCTCGGAACCGATCTTCGTGAGCGCGCGCTCGATCCGGGCGAGCGCCGATTTCGTGAGGAGCCCGGACCGCGCGAGCCCCCGGGCGTGCGCGAGAGAACCCCGCAGGTCATGCTCCGCGAGCCGGCGGTCGAACGGGTGCGAGAGGGAAAGCCGCGCGAGCGCCTCTCCCGGCTCGGACGAGAACCCCGCGCCCCATAGCGGCTTGCCCGGCTCGGAACCGGGCCTCGCGCGCCCGGATTTTCGGACGGGCCGTTTCACGAAAAATACGCGGCGATTGCGCGCCGGTAAACGGTTGGGGCTTCCAGAACGGCCGCGATCGAGATCGACTCGTTCGCCGCGTGCGAGTGTGCGGGCTCCCCCGGCCCGAAGACGACGGCGGGGCGTCCCCCGAGGTGCGCGAGGTCGCTGACGCTCGGAAATCCCGTGATCGCGGCGCCTCCCGCCGCGGCGGACGCGGCCCGCGCGATCTTCCAGGAGGGGTCCCCCGCCACCGGCTTCAGGCGGACCGAGAGAATCTCGACGTCCGAAGAAACCGCCTCCCGGATCGCCGCCACCATCGCGTCGTTGTCGAACGCGCCGATCGTCCGCGCGTCGACCGTCACTTCACAGAGGTCCGGCACGATGTTCGATCGCAACCCGCCGCGGATGACGGTCGCAGTGGCCGTCGGCTTTCCGAGGTAGGGGTCCTCTTCGTCGAATCGCAGCGCCGCGATGGCCCGGATGTCTTGCGCCGCGCGCACGATCGCATTTTCCGCCAGGTGCGGCCGCGCCGCGTGCCCCGCCCGGCCGCGCGACAGGATCTTCACCTTCACGAGCCCCTTCTGCGCAATCGCGGGCGAAAATCCGTTCGGCTCGCCCACGATGGCCGCGTCGAATTCGAGCCCGGGCGCGATCGTCTCGAGGCCCTGGCCTCCCGTCTCCTCGTCGCACGTCGCGGCGAAGAGAAGCGTTCCGGCGCCCTCCTTCAGCGGCGCCGTCAAAAACGCCTCGAGCAGCGCGGCCACGGAGGCCTTCGCGTCGCTCGCGCCGAGGCCCACGAGCCGGTCGCCCTCCACCCTCGGCGTCCACGGGTCCGCCGTCCACCCGTCGACCGCGGGCACCGTGTCGAGGTGGGAGTTCAGCAGCAGGCGCGGGCTTCCTTCGCCGCGGCGAGCGACGACATTTCTCCCCTCGCGCTCGGCCCGGATGCCGAAGTCGGCGCAGATCCCCGCGATGCGCTCGGCGAGCGGACCTTCGTTTCCGGAGACGCTCTGGATGGAGACGAACTCCATCAGGCGGTCGAGGACGGTGGTGACGCCGGCGGCTCTCATCCGGCTCTCACGCTCCGATGACCCTCCGCGCCGTCATGCGCCGATCACCATAGTCCCGCTCCCCGTGTCCCCGAACACTTCGGACAGCAGCGCGTTTCGCTGGTTCCCATTCACGATGTGCACGGCGCCCACGCCCGTCTCGACGACCCGCGAAATCTCCTCGAGCTTCGCGACCATCCCGCCCGATACCGCCGGGCTCTTCGCGAGCTTCCGCGCGTCGGAGGCCGTGACCCGCGAAATGCGGCTTTCGGGGTCCGCCGGGTCGGCCAGCACGCCGGGGACGTCCGAGAGCAGGATCAGCTTCTCCGCGCCGAGCGCGACCGCGAGAGCCGAGGCGATCGCGTCCGCGTTGACGTTGAAGACCTTCCCTTCCTCGTCGGCCGCGAGCGGAGAAACGATCGGGAGATAACCGGCGTCGAGGAGCGTCGTCAGGAGCCTCGGGTCCACCTCGACCACGTCGCCGACGTTGCCGAAGTCGACGAGCTCGCGCCTGCCGGTTTCCCGGTTCATGAGGCTCTTCCGGGCGCGCTTCTTCGCGAGCACGACGTTGCCGTCGATTCCCGAGACACCGACCGCCTGCACGCCGAACGCGCGCAGCGCCGACAGGATCTCGACCGAGATCTTCCCGGCAAACACCATCTTGACGACCTCGAGGGTCTCGTCGTCGGTGACGCGCCTTCCGTTGACGAGCTTGGTTTCGAGTCCGAGCCGCTCGGAGAGCGCTGTGGCCTGCGCTCCCCCGCCGTGCACGACCGTCACACGGATCCCCACCTGATGGAGCAGCGCGATCTCCTCCGCGAGCGAGGAGAGATTGTCGAGCTTCTCCGTGACCTTGCCGGAGATCTTCAGCACGAACGTCTTGCCCTTGAAACGGCGGATGTAGGGGAGCGCCTCGCGCAGTATCTCCGCGTCGACGCCGGTCAGGCGGTGCGCGAGCTTCTCCACCCCCGCCGGAGCGTCCTTCAACGTTTCTCCGCGGCGAGCCACTCGAGGATCGCCTGCTGCGCGTACATCCGGTTCTCCGCCTCATCCAGGACGACGGACCGGCGCCCGTCGAGCACCGCGTCATCGACCACGACGTTGCGGCGCACCGGGAGGCAGTGCATGAAGATGGCGTTGCGGCCGCGCGCCATGCGCGCCTCGGTCACCCGCCAGTCCCGCAGCCTGGCGCGCCGCGCAAATTCCGCCTCCGGCTCTCCATAGTCCGCGAGCGCGCCCCAGGACTTGGCGTAGACGACCTCGGCGCCCTCGTACACGGCGTCCCGCTCGTCCGTCACGGTCAGAGCGCCGCCGCTCTCCGCCGCGAGCCGCTCGGCGGTGCGGACGATCTCCACGTCGAGCTCGTACCCTTCCGGGCGCGCGAGCACGAGATCGGCACCGAGCCGGGCCGCCCCGAGAAGAAAGGAGTTCGGCACCGCCATCGGGAGCGCCTTCGGGTGGTAAGCCCACGTCAGCAGGATGCGACGCCCCTTCGTGTTTCCGAGCTGCTCGCGGATCGTCAGCGCGTCCGCCATCGCCTGGCAGGGGTGGTCGAGCGGCGACTCGAGGTTGATGACCGGGACCCCGGAGTAACGGGCGAACGCGTTCAAGACGGGCTCGCGCCGATCGACCTCGTAGTCTTTTCCTTCGGGGAAAGAGCGGACCCCGAGCAGGTCGCAGTAACGGCCGAGCACGCCGGCGCCTTCGCGCGCGTGTTCCGCGGCGGGGCCGTCCATCACGACGCCGTCGCGGTACTCCATCGCCCACGCGTCGGACCCGACGGACAGCGTCACCGGCGTGCCGCCGAGCTTCGAAACCGCCACTTCCATTGAGACGCGGGTGCGCAGCGAAGGATTGAAGAACACGAGGCCCACGTGCGCGCCGGCGAGCGCGTTGCTCTGTGCCCCCTGTCGGAATTCTTCACCGCGGGCCAGGAGGGCCTCGAACTGCGCGGCAGTCAGGTCGCGCGTCGTCAGGAAATGCCTCAAAGGACCTCCCGCATCGCCGAAACGAAAAAATCGATTTCGTCCTCGCGAAGCACGAGTGGCGGGAGAAGCCGCAGCACGTCCGGGAGGTCGCTGCCGCCGACGAGGACGCCGCGCGCCATCAGCGCCTCGCGCACCGGCTTGCCCGTCCGGTCGAGCGCGATGCCCAGAAGGAACCCTTCCCCGCGCAGCTGCCGGACTCCGGGCAATTTGGTGAGCCCCGACCGCAGGCGCTCGGACCCCCGGCGGACGTTTTCGAGCAGGCCTTCCGATTCGATGACGCGCACCGTCGCTTCCGCGGCCGCGCACGCCAGCGGCCCGCCGCCAAACGTCGTCCCGTACTCCTCGGGCTTGACGCCGGCGGCGATCTCGTCGGAGACCAGCACGGCGCCCATCGGGACGCCGCTCGCGATGCCCTTGGCGAGCGTCACGAGATCCGGCACGACGCCGTGGCGCCCCGCGAAGAAGAAGGTCCCGGTCCGGCCGAAGCCAGTCTGCACTTCGTCGTAGATCAGCTTCGCGCCCCGGTCGTCGCACAGGCGGCGCAGCCCCTGGAAGTACGCCGCCGGCGCTTCGATGACTCCCGCGAGGCTCTGGATCGGTTCGAGCAGCACGGCCGCCACGCGTTCGTCGATCAGCGCGTCGGCCGCCGCCAGGTCTCCGAACGGCGCGAGCCGGTGGCCCGGCACGTTCGGTTCTCCCAGGGCGCGGTACTTCTCGAGCCCGGCGGCGGAGATCGCATCGGCCGTGCGCCCGTGGAAACCGCCGTGAAACGAGAGGACGTCGGTGCGCCGGGTCGAGCGGCGCGCCAGCCGCATCGCGTTTTCGTTCGCTTCCGTGCCGGAGTTGACGAAGAAGACCTGTGAGAGCGGAGGCGGCGCATGCCGGACGATCGCGTCCGCCGCCCGAATGCGGACGCCGAGCGCGACCACGTTCGAGTAGAAGAGAAGTGTTTTCGCCTGCTCGGAGATCGCCCGCACCACTTCCGGGTGGGCGTGGCCCGTCGAGGCGACCGCGTGGCCGCCGTACAG
>JBBQDF010000076.1:0-9554 GCA_038319475.1 Thermoanaerobaculia bacterium | reverse complement strand
CGGGAGCGTGAGCGAACGCAGTGAGCGGAAGCGACGTGCGAGGAGCCTCTCGGGGCGGGAGCGTGAGCGAACGCAGTGAGCGGAAGCGACGTGCGAGGAGCCTCTCGGGGCGGGAGCCGAAGCGAACGAAGGGACCAGCCGGGCGGTCGAGCCCCCTGGCGAGCCGCCGGGCGTTGCGTTCGCCCGCCGGCGACCGCAGGTCCCGCTGTGAGCGGAGGCGACGTCAGATGCTCCGCGCGCGCACCTCTTCGGACGTCAGGCCGTAGATCGGAGGCGTCGGTATGTCGAGCATCGAAAGGTACAGATAGATCTGTGCGCGGTGGTGAACCTCGTGCTCGACCATCGCGCGCAGCCATTTGCGGGTCGTGATCGGCGCGCCCGCCGGCGTGACGCTCTTGCCCGCAAAGTCGGCGTCGGTCAACCCGCCGAAAATCGCCACGGACTCGGCGTGCGTCCGATCGAAGAAGGCGCGGACGTCGGCAAGCCCCCCGGCCAGTTCCCGCCCGTGTCCGGGATAACGGCTCGGCTTTCCCTGCACGTTTTCGGCGTACATGAACCGCTCGATCGCGGCGATGTGGCGAACGAGGTCGCCGAGCGTGAATTTGCCCTCCCGCCAGGTCCATTCGAGGCGGTCGGCCGGGATGCAGTCCACGACCCGGGAGGTCCGCTGCCGGACCTTTTCATAGTGATCGAGAAAGGCAGCCGCCTCGGGGCCCGGGGCCCGCCGGGAACCGCTCACCGCGCCAGCGCCGGGGCGGGTGCGCCTGCGGCCGCGTTCGCATAGACGGGCCAGCACCACCGGCGATACCGGGGCACCTCGCCGCGCACGACCTCGGCGTTCAACTTGCGGAGACTCGATGTCACCGGCCCCATCCGGCCGCTCCCGACCGCGCGGTGATCGATGCGCGTGACGGAGACGATCTGCACGCCGGTGCCCGCGAGGAACACTTCGTCGGCAAGGGAGAGCTCCGTGCGGTCGATCGAGCGCTCGACGGCCGGGATCGCGAGATCGTCGCGAAGCATCTCGAGTATCGACCGGCGCGTGATCCCCTCGAGGATGTTGTCCGTGATCGGCGGTGTTGAGACGGCTCCGTTGCGGACGACGAAAAGGTTTGCGGCCGAGGCCTCCGACACGTGCCCGTCCTGGTCCAGGAAGATCGCATCGTCGAAGCCCCCGCGCTGCGCGTCCGTTTTCGCCAGCGCCGTGTTGACGTAAGCGCCCGAGACTTTCCCCCGGGCGGGGATCATGTTGTCGTCAATCCGACGCCAGGCAGAGATCTTGACGTGGGCGCCTCCGTCGTTCTCGATGTACTTCCCGAATGGGATGGCCACGATCGACACGGCCGAGCGCATCCCTTCGAGGCCCAGGGCCCCGATGCGCTCCTCGGCCGCGAATGCGAGCGGGCGGATGTAGCAGTCCGCGCGCAGGCCCTCCTGCCGCAGGAGAGTCCCCAGGGCGGCCACCAGCTCGTCGACCGAGTACGGCAGCTCGAGCGAGAGGAGCTTCGCGGATTCCAGAAATCGCTGGAAGTGATCGTGCGGCCGGAACACGAAGAGCTCTTCCTCCGGCTCGTTCCAGAATCCGCGCAGGCCGCCGAAACAGCCCGTCCCGTACTGGAGCCCGTGGGTCATCACCCCCACCCTCGCCTCCCGGTACGGAACGATGCGGCCGTCGAAGAACGCGTATTCCGGCAGCGGCGTCGGGGTCGTCATGGCCGTTTTCCTCCAGTTCCGTCGTCAGTCCACTCTGAATGCCACTTTGACTCTTTTTAAGGACCGGTTTACTGTGGCGTCAAACTGGTATGAGTTCAAGATCCACTTACCGCGTCGAGTGGACTGGCCGGGCCGGCTCGGTGGAACCGGCCGCGCTCGCCGCTCTCCTCGGAGAATGGGCATCCGGCCCCGGGACGCTGTCCGTGCGTCTCTCCTCGGCGGTCGTGCGTCTGCTGGACCGCGGCGAAATAGCGGCGGGAGCCCGGCTTCCGTCCGAGCGCGCTCTCGCGTCTGCGTTAGCCGTCAGCCGGACCACGATCGTCGCCTGCTACGAAGAGCTGCGGCAGGACGGACGGGTGGAAAGCCGGCAGGGCAGCGGAACCCGGGTGCTGTCGCGAGACGGCGACGCGACCCGGGCCGCCCCGCACCCCGAAGCCGCTGCCGGAGATCGCGATGCGGGACGCGGGATGTTGAACCCGGTGCTGCGAGCCCTGACCGAGGAGCACTCTCCGGGAGCCGTCTCCTTCGTTGCCGCGCACCTGCCCGGCGCGGAGGAATTCCTGATGGACGCGTTCGCGAGGAGCCGCAGGCAGCTCGGCGCGCTGTCGCGCCACCACGGATACATGCCGCTCGGGCTGCCGGCGCTGCGTGCCGCCCTCGCACGCCAGCTTTCGGAACGGGGACTGCCCACTCGCGAAGAGGAAGTCCTCATCACCAACGGCGCGCAGCAGGCGATCGCGCTCGTGATCTCGCTCCTGCTTTCCCCGGGCGACGAAGTGATCGTCGAGGATCCGACCTACCCCGGCGCCATCGATCTCTTCGGGGCGGCGAAGCTCCGCATGACGCCCGTTCCTCCGGCCGCCGAGGCCGGCGCGATCGAGAGGATCGCCGCGGCGTTGCGCCGGCCGCGCGCGAGGCTCCTCTATCTGCAGCCCACGTTTCACAATCCGACCGGCGCCGTTTTACCCGAGCGCCACCGCCGGGAGATCACCAGGCTCGCGGAGCAGAGCGGGGTCGCGATCCTCGAGGACCACACGCTCGCGGACCTCGCGCTCGCCGCGCCGCCCCCGCCGCCCATCGCGGCGTTTGCGAAACGCGGGACGGTCCTCACGGTCGCCTCGCTCTCGAAGCTCTACTGGGGGGGGCTCCGGATCGGCTGGGTCCGGGCGCCGGAAGCCCTCCTCCACCGGCTCGGAAGGCGCAAGGCGATGGAAGACCTGGGCAGCTCGCTTCCGGGTCAGATAATGGCGGTGCCTCTGCTGGAGAAGAGGGCGGCCGTCGCCGAGCTGCGGCGGCGGCAGATCGAGGGTCGCCTCGAGGCGATGGCGAAAGGCCTCGAGCGGCGGCTCCCGGAATGGACATGGAAGCGGCCCGCCGGAGGACTCACGCTGTGGGTGCGCCTCCCCCGCGGGCAGGGAGCGGAATTCGCGCAGGTGGCGGCCCGCCACGGCGTCTCCGTGCTGCCCGGCCCCGTCTGCTCGCCGACGAATTCTTTCGGCGATCACCTGCGCCTCGCGTTCGTTCCTGAACCCGAAGAAATTACCGAAGGGGTGGAGCGCCTCTCCCGCGCCTGGGAGAAGTACGCCGCTGGACGGGACGCCTCGCGCGGCCGGGTGCGGGTGATTGTTTAGCGCCGGAGGTTGAGGGTCGCGCGTTGAGCGTTGAGCGTTGGTCGAAAGTTTATGAGCGGGCGTCAATCCCGGAAGTCGTTGTCGCACGCGAGCCTTCCCGGCGCCCCCCGGTGAGCGCCGCCGCTCACTTCTCACTTGCGCGGCTATGCGACGCGCGAACCGCCGCCGGCGCGGCCTCGACCCATCACGCGGCCGAGCCAGATGTTCCATCGATTGTCGCGAGAGAGAAATGGGATGGGCGGAGTCCGCCGCACGCCGAGGTCCTGTTGGACCGCGAGCAGGCCCGGATGGCGGGGCGAAAGCGTCAGCCCGCGATCGAGCGCGTCGATCGCTTTTCTTCTGGACCCCGCCATTCCGTAAATCCGGGCGAGGGCGGCGTAAACATCCGGGTTCCTCCGCTCATGCCCGAGCGCCGAAAGACAGAGTTGAGACGCCTCCTTGAGGTCGCCGGTGTGAGCGACCGCCAGGGCGTAGTCCCCGAGAAGCGCTCCGGGAATCGGATGGTCATCTCGAATCTGCCGGTCGCAATATTCGGAAAGGCACGCGTTGGCGACTTCGTACTGCCCAGACCGCAGACCAATGCGGCCTCGTCGAACCAGTTCCTCGAGGCTCAGTTCCTTGGGGTCCAGCATTGGATGCGTCCTCCGGGGTGGGTCGAAACAGAATAACCGGGACGCGCTGTCCGCGAGCGTACCAGGGGGCCGCGATTCGGGGTTTCGCATGATCCCCCAAGGATTTACGGATTGTTCGGTGTGTGGCCTGGTGCGTCGCCGGTTCTCAGTTCTCGATCCACCCGCGCGAACGCTCGACCGCGCGTTTCCAGCCGCGGTACGCCTCTTCCCGCCGGCCCGAGGTCCACTCGGGCTCGAAGAGTCGGTCCCGCCGCCAGAGTCGAGACAGATCCGCGAGCGAGCCATACGCCCCGATGGCGAGTCCCGCCGCCTGCGCCGCGCCGAGGGCAGTGGTCTCGAGAACGGCGGGACGCACGACCGGAAGGCCCATGACGTCCGCCTGGAGCTGCATCAGAAAATCGTTGGCCGTCGCCCCGCCGTCGACTTTCAGTTCCGCCGGGGCGCGGCCCGTGTCCGCGAGCATGGCCTCGAGGACCTCGCGACTCTGAAACGCGATCGCTTCCAGTGTGGCGCGCACGAGGTGCGCCCGCGTGGCGAAGCGGGTCAGGCCGACGATCGCCCCCCGGGCCGTCATGTCCCAGTGAGGCGCGAACAGCCCCGAAAACGCGGGGACGAAATAGACGCCTCCGCTGTCGGGCACCGATCGCGCGAGCGGCTCGGTTTCCGCGGCGCTGCGAATCACCCCGAGGCCGTCGCGCAGCCACTGCACCGCCGACCCCGTGACGGCGACG
Organism: Thermoanaerobaculia bacterium; assembly: GCA_038319475.1. Lineage (GTDB taxonomy): Bacteria > Acidobacteriota > Thermoanaerobaculia > UBA5066 > Gp7-AA6 > JALYUA01. The sequence goes on along the minus strand of JBBQDF010000076.1, from coordinate 4,847 downwards.
GAGCCCTCGAGCGCATACGCGCGGGTTCCCGTCAGGGCGCCCGCCGCCGTCGCGAGCAGGCCGAAACGGCTCGCGACGGGCGAGTCTCCCGCGTGCTGGAGCAGGAACGATCCGGTCCCGTAAGTGTTCTTCGCGTCGCCCGCCTCGAAGCAGGCCTGTCCGAAAAGCGCCGCCTGCTGGTCGCCGAGGTCCCCGCACACGGGCACCCGCGCGTTAAACGGGCCGGAGGGAGACGTCCATCCGTACGGCTCCTCGGGAATCGACGGCCGGATGCGCGGGAGAGAGCCCGCGGGAATCGAGAACCGGTCGATGAGCTCGGGGTCCCACGCGAGCGTCTCGAGAGCGCAGAGAAGCGTCCGCGACGCGTTGGTCGGATCCGTCACGTGCGCTCCACCCGCCCGACCGCCGGTCAGGTTCCAGATGACCCATGAGTCGATCGTCCCGAAGCAGAGCCGTCCGAGCCCGGCAAGCCTCGCCGCTTCCGGCGCCTCCGCCAGGATCCATCGCATTTTCGGGGCCGAGAAGTACGTCCGGATCGGCAGCCCCGTGCGGGCCCGGACCCGCTCCTCGATCCCGCTTTCGATCAGCGCCCGGCAGTCCCCATCCGTGCGTGTGTCCTGCCAGACGATCGCGTTGTGGATGGGATGACCCGTCGCGGCGTCCCACGCGACGACCGTTTCGCGCTGATTCGTGACCCCGACCGCGAGAACCCTCGACGCGGGAGCGGCGGCGAGCGCTTCCGCAACGACCCGGTCGACGTTCTCCCGGATCTCGACCGGATCGTGCTCGACCCATCCGGGCGCCGGGAAAATCTGCCGGTGCTCCCGGTACGCCGAGGAGACCGCGCGCCCCGTCAGATCGAAGAGGAAGCAGCGCGTCCCGGTCGTCCCCTGGTCGATCGCGGCAAGCACGTCGGGCACACGCAAAAGGTATCAGCGCCCGCGCGAAGGCCGCCGTCGCTATACTGACTCCATGCTCGCCCGCCGGGGATTCTGGATTCTGCTCGCGGCGCTTCTCGCCCTCCCGGCGGTGTCCTCCGCGCGGCGACGCCCGCAGCACGGGAACCCGCACGAGGAGATTGTGGCGCTCGCGCGGGTCGAAAACGCGCCCCGCCGGACCCGGCACCGCAACGGCCGGACCTTCGAGGAGCTCGACGTCGTGCTGCTCTCCGTCCGACGGGCCGACGCGCGCGGAGATTCCGGGATCGAGTTCGACACGCGCCGGCCCGTGCACGTCGTTCACGACCTGACGTGCGGCGGCACGTGGGTCGATCTCGTGCCCGGGGACCGCGTTTCCATCCAGGGCGAGTACGTGCACCCGCCCTCCGGACGCGACCTCGTGCACTTCACGCATCCCGCGGACTCATCGTGCGGCCGCGGCGATCACCCGGGCGGATACCTGAGACGCGAGCAGGCCGCGGCAAACGAAACGCCTGGAGGCGTTCCGTCCGAAAGAAGTCTCGCTGAGGCGATCCCTCCCGAGTCCGTGGCGGCATTCAACTCGAACGTCCGTCCCGTCCTCGCGTCTCGCTGCGCGCCCTGTCAGGAGCCCGGAGGCAGGATGTACGAGCGGATGCCGTTTGACAATCCGACCTTCGTCGCGTCGCTCGCGCCGCGCCTAGCAGGAAGCCTTGGAGACGCCGATCGGAGGCTTCTCGAAGAGTGGGCCGGCGTGCCCGCCGCCCGCTGACCTTCAGGGCCGGCGCCGCCCGCCGCCCGCCCGCCGGCTCCTACGAATCCAGCTCGGACAGATCGATGTTGGTCAGGTCCAGAAGCCGGATGCCGGTGCGGCGATCGAGCAGTCGCCGGCGCTGAGCGAGTCCGCGTCTCTCATTGGGACGACGGTGCTCGTCGCGCTCCGACTCGGGCGGCGTCTCGGGGCTGCGGCGCTCCTGCAGCCGCCGGCCGATCGAGAGACGGCGCTGCGCCTGGCGGCGCTCGTCGGTCTTGACGACGCTTCGCTCGTCCCCCTTCTCGGGGGTCGAAATCCGCTCCTCCGTCGAAACCAGCGTCACACGTTTGGCCACGGCCAGATCATACAGCGTCGAGGGGCACCGCAATTGGCCGGTGCCGGTCCCGAGACGAGAGGGTCCCGCTTTACGACTGGAGCTTCTTTTTGAGAGAAGCGACTGCTCGCTCCGACCGCTGGCCTTCCGGCAGCGCCTCGGCAGCGCGAAGGGCCTCCTCGAGATAACGGCGGGCGGCGGCCGCGTCTCCGCGGGCGGCCTCGATTTCCGATCGTTTCTCGAGAATTCCGATCCGGCGCGGTCCGTAGGCATTCGAGAGCGCCCGATCCGACGCCGCCGCGGCCTCCTGCGGCTTCTGCATCGCGTACCAGATGACCGCAAGGCGGGCGGGCGGGTTGTAGTCGCTCGGAAAGTCTCTTTCCGACTGTTCGAGCATCGCGACCGCGCGCTCGGGCTGATGAAGGGCGAGGTACGCGCCCATCCGGTGAGAGTCGAAAACGGCGCGTTCCGACGAAGTTTTCGCGCGGGAGGCGCGCTGCTCCAAAAACGCGGCGTGTTGCTCGAGAAGTCTCCGGCGTCCCTCCACGTCCTTCGCGTCCTCGCGGTCCTGCTCGAGAGCCTGATACAGCGAAGAGATGTCGTCGGCGGCAATGTCGCGGCGAATCGAGCGAAGGACGGAGAGCCCGTCCAACCGGAGAGCATCGATGAGCTCTCGACGGGCTGCGTTTTCCGCTGGCAGGGCGAGCGCGCAGGAGAGCCCGCTCGCGGCCACGTTGGCGGCGGAGGAGGTCCCCTTCAGACGCGGGAACGCGTCACGCGCCGTGCTCGCGCAGCCTTCCCGATCTTTCGTCGCGTCCAGGGCGTACAGAAGAGACTCCAGGGCGCGTGCGTACCGGGACCATCCCGCCGGCGCACCGGCCAGAGCGGACCGATAGGCCGCGGCCGCTTCGGCGTTCTTCCCTTCTCCAAACAGCCGGTCCGCCCGGGAGAGCGACTCCTCAACGCCGCGGGACGGAGTGGAGACGGCCCGCAATCCGTCGTCGAGCAGCTTCTGCACCTGGGGAACCGTCGCGCCCCCGAGCCACCTCAGGGTCGCGGTCTCCGTCCCGGGGTCCAGCACGAAGAACGTCGGCAGACCCTCGACCGAGAACTTCCGGGTGAAGGGCGCGTTTCCGGGCTTTTCCGTGTCGATCGAAAGCCAGACGAACTGTCCGGCGCGCCGCGCGAGGGCCCCGTCCGTGAAGACGAAGGCCTGCATCGAGCGGCACGTGTGTCACCAGGGCGCCCAGGCCTCGACGAAGATCGGAACGTGCCGCGCCTTCGCGGCTGCGAGGGCGCGCGGGTAGTCATCCTCGATGAACGGGAGACCGCCCTTCGCGGGATGACCGTCCGGAGTCCCGGGCAGCGCCATGAGCGCGCCGGAGAGGAGAAACGCCGCGGGAAGCGCATGGAGGAAGCTCATTGCAAAATCGTAACAGGTTGCCCCGCCCGCGATTCCGGGGAACGGGACTTGCACGCCGGGACAGACATGGCGGTCAAGCTCGAGCCGAAAACCGCCCCTGTCTCTCCGGACAAGCGCGGCGCGGAGTACCTGGCCAACGAGCGCACATTCCTGGCCTGGATCCGCACCAGCGTTTCGATGATCAGCCTCGGGTTCGTCGTCGATCGCTTCGGTCTGTTCCTTTGGCAGCTCGGAGAGGGAACAGCACCGCACCATCGCTTCCGGCCCGGCTCGGCCTCGCTGGTCGTCGGCGACGTGATGATGGGGTTCGGGGCATTCTCGCGATTCTGGCCGCCTGGCGGTACCACGTCGTCAACCGTGGAATCGAGCAGGGCAAAGCCTCCGCGGACCGCGGGCTGATCCTCCTCGTGACCGTTCTGGTCGCCCTGCTCGCGGTCGCCATGATCCTGATCGCGCGGCCGTAAACCTCCAGAAAACTTCTCCTGGCGCAGCGATTTTCGCCGCGGCTCCGCGGGCGCCACACAAATCGAAGTGGCGGGCACTTTCGCCCGGCGAAACCGCGGGACAGACCCGCGGGCGGGCTACTCCGTCATTGCCCCCGCATCCGCCGTCGCAGCGCCGCCACCCTGCGGTTGTACCCTTCGGGACTCATCCATCCATCGGGCGGATCGATACGCTTTAGTTGAGTGCCCGCAAACGTGAGCAGCTCGTCGGTCGTCTTTCCCGCGCGCCGGACTCGTACCGAAAATTTCCCCGACCGGTGAGCGCGGACGCGCCCCGGCCGGCCATCCGGAACGCGCACGCATTCCCCGGTCTTTAATGAGGCCACAAAACCTCCCGGGCCCGAAAAAAGAACGGGCCGCGACTCTGTATTGTCGCGACCCGCGAGTGAAAGGGTCAGGGCGAGCGTCTTGTCAGCGGGCCGCGACGGTCGGAGACGAGCAGCGGTAGGCGGAACCCGTCCGGGCGCCCTCGGCCACCACCACGGCGTCGGCGCCCCTTTTGCGCGCCTGGCTCGCGAGCTCGCCGACGATTTCGTTGTCCGCGACCCGGCTGCCCGCATCGAGGTCCGTCACCTTCCGGCAGGGGGAAACGTCGGCGGCATTTCGCGTGACGCGCATCGGGTTGCCCGCGTTGTAGTGAGAGCAGCCGAGCGCGGTCGCGACGGCGAAGGAAGCCGAGAGAGCGAAAGCTTTTGAATGGAACATGAAGACGCCTCCTGAATGTGTGTCTTTCTCGCCGCCGGTCTGTCAGCCGGCGCACGTCAGCTGGTACGACGGTACAGACCGGGCGCATGGGTAACAGAATGGACCGGGAGCATAGGTGACACGTTCGCGGAGGATGGGCCTGGAGGAGGGTCCGGATGCCGTGGAGCGAGACGTCGTCTATGAAGGAGCGAACCCGGTTCGTGATGGAGAG
>JBBQDF010000075.1:0-9577 GCA_038319475.1 Thermoanaerobaculia bacterium | reverse complement strand
GTCATAGACCCGTCCGTCTTCGTAGAACACGCGCTGGGTCGACCAGTGCGCCGGCACGTAATGCCAGCCGCCGTCCGCGCGGACGTACCGGGCGCGGACCCAGGAGGATCGCGGCGCCGGGCGCGAAACCCAGCGGCCGGGGACCCAGGCCCACTGCTCTTGCTCCCAGTCGTAGTAGCCGCCTGTCCAGACGGACTCGGCAGCGGGTCGCGTCTCGTAAACGACGACTTCGCGCCGCGGCGGAGGGGGCGGCGCGCCGACTATCCGGACATTGACATTCGGGAGAGGCGGGAGCGGAGGAGCCGGTACCTGCGCGGCCGCGGCTGCCGCAAGCCCCAATCCGCCGACCGCCCGGAGAAGTCTGTTCAGCATGGTGCCCCCTTCCCGTTTTCAATCGGATCGAAGGAAATCTAGCAGGGACGCGACCCGCCCGTACGCCTTTCTATCCGGCATTTCCCTCAGGACAGCTCCAGCATCCTCAAAAGCGGCTTTTCCGCCGCCAGCCGGATCTCTTCCGGCAGAACGATCTCGGGCCGCTCGTCGCGCAGGCAGAGGTAGAGCTTTTCGAGGGTGTTCAACTTCATGAAGGGACACTCGTTGCAGCGGCAGCCGTTGTCCGGCGGCACCGGGATGAACTCGCGATCGGGCGCGAGCTTCTTCATCTGGTGGAGGATTCCCTCTTCCGTCGCGATCAGGAACGTCTTTCCGGAAGCGGTCGTCACGTAGTTCAGGATCGAGCGCGTCGACCCGACGTGGTCCGCATACCGGAGGATGGCTTCGGGGCATTCTGGATGGGCCGCCAGCAGAGCGTCGGGATGCTTCACCTTTAACCGGACGATCTCGCGCTCCGAAAATTGCTCGTGCACGATGCAGGCTCCCGGCCAGAGGACCATCGGGCGGCCGGTTTTCTGCACGAGCCAGGCGCCCAGGTGGCGGTCGGGGGCGAACAGGATCTCTTTGTCGGCCGGGATCGACCGGACGATCTTTTCCGCGTTCGACGACGTTACGATGATGTCCGACAGGGCCTTTACCGCAGCCGAACAGTTGATGTAGGTCAGGGACACGGCGCCCGGGTGCGCCTCCCGCCAGCGCCGGAATGCCTCCGGGGGCGCCGAGCTCTCGAGCGAGCACCCCGCCTCGTAGTCGGGGAGGACGACTTTGCGCGACGGGTTCAGGATTTTCGCGGTCTCCGCCATGAAGCGCACGCCGGCGAACGCGATCAGGTTCGCGTCCGATTTCTGCGCGTTCCGGGAGAGATCGAGAGAGTCGCCGACGAAATCCGCGAGGTCCTGAATCTCCTCCTCCTGGTAGTAGTGAGCGAGGAGGACCGCATTTTTTTGTCTCTTCAGGCGACGGATTTCGTCCGCCAGGTCGAGCCGCGGGTCGACCGAGGCGAGGTCGGGCGCGGGCTGGCCGGGCGGCAGCCTCGGCACGACGGGCGTCAGCGGGCTGACAGGCGGCACGTTCATCGGCTTTGGAGAATAGCAACAGCGCGGCCGATCGGATTCTTTCGACCGGGGAGGCGCTGGCACGACGGGTGCTTGTTGTTTAAAATGTGAGCTCCGTCCCCTCTCCCCGCCTTCATCGTCTGGGAATCCTTTTTCTGATCCTCACACTCACCGTCCTGGTGCTCGAGGTGTGGGGCATCGGATCCGGCCTGAAGTCCCTGTTCTAGCCGGTCGTCTCTATTCGGGGCGGTCTCCTCTCCCGCTCCTTCCCTCCGCAGCGCGCTGAAGCCTTCTCCAAAGAGATGAATCCTTCTCGGGTTCTTTGAACGCGCACCGGTCTTTGAACGCCCGCCGGGACCGCTCCCGCGTCCCGCCCGTCGCCCCGACCCCCGCGGACGGAAGACCGTGGCGAGGGCAGAGTTGCTATATTTCAAGGATGGCCACCGAGGTTTCCGCGAGCAAGTATCACGGACTGGATCCGGCGGCCATCCTGGCGGCGTATCGCAACGTCTATCTCTCCCGGCGGGTCGACGATAAGGAGATCCAGCTCAAGCGGCAAAATCGGATCTACTTCCAGATCAACAGCGCCGGGCATGAGGCGGTGACGACCGCCGCCGGGATGGTCTCCAGGCCCGGATACGACTGGTTCGAGCTCTATTACCGCGATCGCGCGCTGTGTCTCCAGATCGGCGTCACGCCCTACGAGATGTTCCTGCAGGCCGTCGGAGCCACAGCCGACCCGGCCTCGGCGGGGCGGCAGATGCCCTCCCACTGGGGCTCGAAGCGCCTGAACCTCATTTCTAAGTCCTCATGCACGGGCACGCAATTCCTCCACGCGGTCGGGGCGGCGGAGGGCGGCTGGCGCAGGAGCGTCATCCCGGAGCTGGCCTCGGGGGGCGGCTTTCACAACGACGAAATCGTCGTCGTTTCCGGCGGCGAGGGCCAGACCTCGCAGGGGGAGTTCTGGGAGGCGGTTTCCTCCGCCTGCAACCTGAAGCTGCCGGTCCTGTTTTTGATCGAGGACAACGGGTACGCCATTTCAGTCCCGGTCGAGGTCAACACCCCGGGCGGGTCGATTTCGAAGCTTCTCCGGAGTTTCCCCGACCTTTTCCTGGCCGAGGTCGACGGCTGCGATTTTCTCGCCTCGTACGAGGCCCTCCGCGAAGCGGCGCAATATTGCCGCTCTCGAAAGGGCCCCGCCCTCGTCCACGCGCATGTCGTGCGGCCCTACAGCCACTCTCTCTCGGACGACGAAGCGACATATCGCCCGAAAGCGGAGCGGGAGAAAGACGCGGAGCGCGACCCGCTGAAAACCATGGCGCGACTCCTTCTGGACGAGGGAATCGCTACGCAGCCGGACCTCGATCGTCTCCATGCGGAGGTCGATGGCGAGGTCAACGAGGCGGCGGACCGGGCGCTGGCCGCTCCGGTTCCGGCTCCGGATTCGGCGCACGAGTTCGTCTACTCGCCCGACGTCGATCCCGCGTCCGACGCGTTCTCGACCGAGGCGGTTTTCGCCGAGGGCGCATCCCCGACGACGATGGTGGATCTCTTAAACGCGTGCATGCGCGACGAGATGAAGCGGGATCCGCGGATCGTGATCTTCGGAGAGGACGTCGCGGATGCGTCGCGCGAAGAAGTCCTCGAAGAGGTGAAGGGCAAGGGAGGCGTGTTCAAGCTGACCGCCAACCTGCAGCGCCTCTACGGTAAGAACCGGGTCTTCAATTCCCCCCTGGCGGAAGCGAACATCATCGGCCGCGCGATCGGCATGGCGGTGCGGGGGTTGAAACCGATCGCGGAGATCCAGTTCTACGACTACATCTGGCCGGCGTACATGCAGATCCACAACGAGCTCTCGAACCTGCGCTGGCGCTCCGGGAACACGTTTTCCGCTCCGATGGTGATCCGTGTCGCGACGGGCGGCTACATCGGCGGGGGCGCCGTGTATCACTCGCAGTCCGGGGCGGTCCTGATGACCCACATCCCCGGCCTTCGGGTCGTGATGCCGTCCAACGCTCTCGACGCCAACGGGCTCCTGCGGACGGCGATCCGGTGCGACGATCCGGTCTTGTTTCTCGAGCACAAGCACCTCTACCGGCAGACCCACAACAAAGGCGTCTATCCCGGGCCCGACTACATGGTGCCGTTCGGAAGCGCCAGTGTCGCCGCTCAAGGAAAGGACGTCACGATCGTCACGTACGGTGCGACGGTCTACCGGTCGCTCCAGGCGGCGCGCTCCTTCACCGAGGAGACCGGGAAAACGGCGGAGATTCTGGACCTGCGATCCCTTTCGCCGTACGACTGGGAGGCGATTGCCCGCTCGGTTAAGAAAACCAACCGCGTGCTCGTCGTCTACGAAGACCCGATCTCCTGGGGCTACGGCGCCGAGATCGCCGCGCGCATCGGGACGGAGCTCTTCCCCTACCTCGACGCCCCGGTGGAGCGTGTGGCGGCGACTGACACCTTTGTGGCGTATCAGCCTCAGGTGGAGGATTTTATCCTTCCGCAGGCGAGCCACATCCGAAGAGCGCTGGACAAGCTCGCGGCGTACTGAAAGCTCTCCATGTTCGTCGACCACGCGTTGCCGTCGGAAAGGTCGTCCTAGAGATGTCGTCCCGGATCGGCGCTCTCGAGGGCCTGCGCGAGAAGGACCCGGCCAACTCCCTCACGCTCTTCATGCTCGCCAACGAGTACTTCAAGGCCGAGCGATGGAGCGACACGGTCGCGGTGCTGCGCGACTACCTCGCTCGCGCTAAGGACGAGGGCGCCGCGTATCGCCTCCTCGGTCACTCCTTGCGGCGGCTGGGAGAAGACGCGGCCGCCCGGCAGGCCTTTTCCGAAGGCGCGGCGGTGGCGCGAGCGCACCGCCACGACGGCATGGCCAACGAGCTCGAGTCGGAATCCGGCAGCGATTAGCCCGGGCGCCTGGCGCCTCCGAGACCTGCCGCCCCGCGCGACTGACCTTTTTAAGGGACGGATTCCCCCAGCGACTACAAAAACTGTCGGCTCGTACCCTTTAAGCTGTTTAGATTCATGCGATTGCCTTTGGCACTCTCCTCGCTTTTCGTGTGGCATCCCTCGAAGATTTCGAGGGTAGAAAGTCGAGAAGAGGGGATGAGCAGGCAGATGCAAATCGAGGTGGAAAACGACGCGAATCATCGAGCACTTCGTCGTTGCCGTAGCTGTGGGGCCTATGCCCGGCCGTTTGACGAGGTGAACGGGGCGCCCCGGTGCGAGCGGTGTGCTGTGAGGGCGCGGCGCGCGGACGTCGAAAATGAAAAGCCGCGAGACCCGTCCGAAGTGAGCTTTCTCGTTTGAGAAACAGCAGGGAAGCGAAGAGGCGAACGGCGCGAGAAATGAGGCTCTTTCCCGCGCCGCTCGCCGGTTCGCCTCGCGCAGTTAAGAGACCGCGCGTGACGTAGACTCCGGGCGGTGAGGTCCGACCACAGCGCCCTCCTCCTCTCGACCCTTCATTATTCCGATTCGGTTTTCTCCTCTCGATTTCACAGCCCCGATCTCGCCCGCGAGATCGCGCCGGGGCAGTTCGTCATGCTGGACGTTCCGGGGCGGCAGCGGCCCTATCTGCGTCGGGCGTACTCGGTGGCGGATGCGGATCATGCAAGCGGAGACGTCGAGTTTCTCGTCAAGACGATCGGACCCGGGACCGCCGCTCTCGAAGAACTGCCCGAGGGCGGGCGGGTCTCTCTTCTGGGCCCGCTCGGAAACGTCTTTTCCGTCGAAGGTCTGCCTCGCGGAAGCCGGGTCGCGGCGGTCGCCGGAGGGATCGGGGCGGCTCCGTTTCCGCTCCTCTTCCGGGCGTTGGCCGGGGCGGGAGTGATCGCCGATTTTTTTTTCGGCGGACGTGAGTCCGGCGATCTCGCGATCCTTCGGCGGTTCGAGGGAATCGTCTCCGGGCAGATCCTGACGGCAACCAACGACGGGTCGGCGGGCGAGCGCGGCCTGGTGACGGACCTGTTTGCGAGGCGCGCGGGGACGGCCGGGTACGCGCGCCTCTTCGCGTGCGGACCGATGCCGATGTTCGGGGCGCTCGCCGCGGTCGCGGCCGCGATGAATCTGTCGGCGGAGTTTTCGACGGAAGCGGCGATGGGATGCGGGTTCGGCGCCTGTCTCGCCTGCGTGATTCCCGGGTCCGATGTCCCTTTTCTGGTTTCCTGCCAGGAGGGACCGGTTCTCGCGCCCTCCCGGATCGACTGGGGACGTTGCCTTTGAGCCATCCCGGCTCCGCGTCCGCTCTTCGCGTGCGAGCCGGCCCGCTCGAGTTCGCCAATCCCATCCTGACCGCGTCCGGCACGTTCGGCTACGGACTCGAGTTCACGGATTTTGTGGATCTCGCGCGCCTCGGGGGAATCTGTACGAAGGGGCTCTCTCTGCTGCCGCACGCGGGTAACGCGCCGCCGCGCATCTGCGAGACACCGGCGGGAATGTTGAACGCGATCGGGCTGCAGAACGTGGGCGTCGAGGCGTTCCTGACCGAGAAGCTCCCGCGGCTCCGGGAGCTATCGGCCACGGTGATCGCGAACGTCTGGGGGGACCTGGAAGAGGACTACGTCACGGTGGTTCGGGCGCTCGAGGAGGCGGAAGGGCTCGCCGCGGTCGAGCTGAACATCTCGTGTCCGAACGTCGAAAAGGGCGGAATGCTCTTCGGCAACTCACCCTCCGCCACGGCATCGCTCGTCCGCAAAGTCCGCGCCGCGACGCAGCGGCCGCTGCTCGTCAAGCTGTCTCCGAACGCTCCCGATCTCGTGGAATCCGCTCGCGCTGCCAGGGACGCCGGCGCTGACGCGTTGTCCCTCGTGAACACGTTCGTCGGGATGTCGATCGATCCGGAGACCGCTCGCCCGCGGCTTTCGTTCGGGACCGGCGGCCTCTCGGGCCCGGCGATCCGGCCGCTCGCCGTCCGGATGGTGTACCAGGTGGCGCGGGCCCTGCCCGGCACTCCTCTGATCGGGATCGGCGGAATCAGCGACCTGGCGGACGTCCTCGAGTTTCTGGCGGCGGGCGCGACGGCAGTCCAGATCGGAACCGCGAATTTCAAGGATCCCGGTGTCTCGGGCCGGCTGGTCGGTGAGCTCTCCGCGTACTGTGCGTTGAGAGGCGTCTCGGTGGCGGATCTCATCGGCCGGGCGCACGGTCCGTCGCCCTCGAGGCTCGATGCCGGAGCGCAAGGGTGATCGGGAACCGGGAGTCCGCCGCCGCGGCGTCGAGGCTCTGTATCGCGCTCGACTATCCGTCGCGAAACGATGTGCTCGCCGCGGCCCGGCGCTTCGCTCCACGGGTCGGCTGGCTGAAGATCGGCCTGGAGGCCTTCGTCTCGGAAGGGCCCTCGCTGGTGACGGACGTCGCCGCTACCGGGGCGCGCGTGTTCCTGGATCTCAAGCTGCACGACATCCCGAACACGGTGGCTCGCGCGATTTCCGCCGCCGCGCGGACCGGCGCCTCGATGGTGAACGTGCACGCGTGGGGCGGCCGCGAGATGCTCCTGGCGGCGCGTCAGGCGGCGGGGGAGGCAGTCGGACGGCCGCTGCTGATCGCGGTGACGCTTTTAACTTCGCTCGACTCCCGGGCGCTCTCCGACCTTCCCGTCGCGGGCACGCCGGAGGGGATCACGCGCCGGCTCGCCCTGCTCTCGCGAGACTGCGGCCTCGACGGGGTGGTGTGCTCCCCGGCAGATGTGCGCGCGATCCGCGACGCCTGCGGCCCCGGTTTTCTGACGGTGGTGCCCGGAATCCGTCCAGAAGGCGCCCCCGCCGGAGATCAGAAGCGGACGGGCACTCCGCGCGCGGCGATCGCGGCCGGAGCGGACATTCTGGTGGTGGGCCGACCCGTAACCGCGTCCGAAGATCCGGATGCCGCGCTCGACTTCTTTCTCTCCGAAATAGAATCGGCCGCGATGCCGTCCCGATGAGCGACTGGAAAGAGCCTCACGAACCCTGGATCGTGGGTCACCGGGGCGCTCCCCGCCGTGCCCGGGAGAACACCCTGGACAGCCTCGATTCCGCGGAGAGCCTCGGGGCGGACGCGCTCGAGTTCGATCTGCGCCAGACGCGCGACGGAGAAGCGGTGCTTTTCCACGATGAGGACATCGTTCTCGGAAACCAGAGGATCCCCGTGCGGACCTTCACCGCACGCGAGATCGAGAAGCTGCAACTTCCGTCGGAGTTCGGGCCGTACCGGATCCCGAAACTCGAGGAGGTTTTTTTCCGGTACGGTCCCGCCCTCCGGTACGTGGTCGAGGTCAAGACGTCGTCTCACACCCACCTCGGCCTGATGGCACGGCGCGTGTCGCGCGTCGCGGCGGAGTTCGGGGTCCGGGGACGGTGTCTCGTCGCCTCGTTCGATCCCGAGTTTCTCCGCATCATGCGCGAGACGGACTCGACGATCGCCACCTGCTTCCTAATCGACCACCCCGTGGCGCTGCCCGAGCCGGGAAGACCGACGCCGCTGTTTCCACCCGCGGACGCTCTCGGTCCCCGCAACGACCTCGTCAACGAGACGCTTCTCGAGCACGCCCGCTCGGCCGGGCTGTCCGTTCACCCGTGGACCGTCGACGAGCCATCGGAGATCCGGCGCCTCCTCGACCTCGGGTTGCCCTCGATCACTACGAACGTTCCCGACCTGGCGCTGGCGATCCGGGCCGAGGAGAGGTTCAGAGTGGAGAGTTGAGGGTTGAGCGTTGAGGGTTGAGAGTAGAGAGTTGAGAGTTGAGCGAGCTTGAGGGGAGACAGATTGTTCTTAGTTTCCCCGGTCTCTCGAACGCTTAACGCCTGACGCTCAACGCCCAACCTCCTCTTTTCTCCCCTCATCCCTGAATCGTGAGGTGGGTCCCTCCGTACACTTCGAGCGCCGCTCCCGTGATTCCCGCCGCGTCGTCGGATGCCAAAAAAAGTACCGTCCGTGCGACGTCTCGCGGCCAGAGTTTCTGGGAAAGAGGCAAAGAGCGGTCGACGTCTGCCGTTTCGTCGATCTTGTTGTCGACCGCGCCGGGGCAGACCGCGTTCACCGCGATGTTGTGCGTTCGGAACTCACGCGCGAGGCTCTGCGTGAGCCCGATCACCCCGAATTTCGCGGCGCTGTGGGCAGAGAGATTCGCGTCTCCGCGAAGGCCGTGAACGGAGGAGACGTTGACGATCTTTCCCCGCCGGCGGTCCACCATGCCCGGAAGCACCGCGCGGCAGAATGTCGCCGTCGCGGTCAGGTTCGTAGCCACGACGCGGTCCCACTCTTCGGCCGTGAGCTTCAGGAACGGCTTCCAGAGGAATACCCCCGCGTTGTTGATCAGGACATCAATGGGCCCGAGGGCGGTTTCGGTCTCCGCGAGGCATTTCTCCGCTGCCCCCGGCGAGGTGACATCGCCCGTCAGAGCCAGGCATTTCCCACCCCCTGCCCGGATCTGCTGCGCGGTCTGATCGAGCTCGCCCGATGTCCGCGCAACCACCGCGACCGCCGCGCCTTCCTCGGCAAAGCGCCGCGCGACGGATCGCCCGATCCCCCGCCCGCCGCCCGTCACGAGCACGACCCGGTGCTGAAATCTCATTCCGGCGCCGCCTCGCCGAGCTCGTCGAACAGGTCCTGGGAAAAGAGCAAGAGCGAGTCGGCTCCGGAGAAAACGGGCCCTGCGAGCAGGGAAACGTTCCCTTCTCCGGGCGCTGCCTGATCGATCCGCACCCGGAAAACCGACAGCGGGAAAATCGTGCGGTCCGGGTCGTAACGCGACGTCCGACCCCGGCCGGCACGCAGCCGGATGGCGGCGACGAGGTGACGCTGCATGCACAGAAGAGTTGCCTGACGCCGGCGGATGAGGTTGACGGAAGTCCGACTCGCGGCCAGCACCGCGATGGAGATCGCCGCCGGCGAGATGGCGCGCACCTCTCCCACCGTCAGGAGCGCCGCTCGGGGGAACCCTTCCGGGTCGGTCGTGAGCAGCGGAAGGACGACCCGCCGGCGACGCCGGAACGCGTCTCCTCCGAGAGAGCGCTCGAGCTCGGTCGGAAGGCGGGACAACTCCATGGGGTCACAGTCTACCGTCGCCTGCCGTCGCCACCCCTCACACCGGGACGTGGCGGAGCCCCGGTGGGGGCGAGGCCCCCGCGGGCGGCGCGGGCCGGGGG
>JBBQDF010000074.1:0-9579 GCA_038319475.1 Thermoanaerobaculia bacterium | reverse complement strand
AGATACTGGCTGCTTCCGACGCTCGCGTGGGCCGCGTCGGGCGATGCGGCGCTTCACGCGTTCTGCGCCGCCGGTTCGGTGCTCTCGATCGTGCTCGCCCTGGGCTTTTTTCCAATGGCCTGCGTCGCCGGGGCCACCGTGCTGTATCTCTCGATTTCCGTCGCGGGGCAGACTTTTTTCGGATTCCAGTGGGATTTTCTTCTGGTGGAAACCGGATTTCTCGCCGTTTTTCTGGCCCCCTACGGGCGCCGCCTTCGGGCGCGGGATGTCTCTCCCCGGCCGGCGTCGCTCTTTCTGCTGAAATGGCTGCTGTTTCGACTGAACTTTTCCTCCGGTTTCGTCAAGCTCGCGAGCGGCGATCCCACATGGCGTCATCTGACTGCCCTTTCCTACCACTACGAGACTCAACCGTTGCCGCCGTGGACCGCCTGGTACATGCACCACCTTCCCGTGCTGGTCCACAGGATCTCGACGCTGCTCACCTTCGTGCTCGAGCTCGCGGTTCCGTTTTTCATCTTCGCCCCGCGACGTCTGCGTCTGGCCGCTTTCGTACTCCTCGTGTCGCTGCAGATCGGAATCGCCGCCACGGGCAATTACGCGTTCTTCAATGTGCTGACCGCGCTTCTCTGCGTCCTTCTCCTCGACGACCGCACCCTTCTGGCGTTCCGCGGGCGCTCCGCGACTTTGAAGACCGGCGTGGAAAGCTCGAAAAAGAGCCGCGCGTGGCCGCGCACCTTCGTGGGCGCCATGGCGATACTGGTGGTGCCGGTGAGCCTCCTCCACCTCGGGGCGCCGATGCCCGCGCCCGTCGCGCTGGCCGCCCGCGCGGTGGCGCCGCTGCGGCTCGTCAACGGGTACGGGCTCTTCGCCGTCATGACGACGCGGCGGTCCGAGATCGTCATCGAGGGCAGCGACGACGGAGCCGCGTGGAAGCCTTACGAATTCCGGTGGAAGCCGGGCGACGTGCGCCGGCGCCCGCTTTTTGTGGCGCCGCACCAGCCGCGGCTCGACTGGCAGATGTGGTTCGCCGCGCTCGGGCCGTACGAGTCGAGCCCCTGGTTCACGGCTCTCGAAGCGCGCCTTCTCGAGGGGTCACCCCCCGTGCTGGCGCTTCTCGCCCGCAATCCCTTTCCCGGAAAACCGCCCCGGCTCCTCCGGGCCCGCCTCTTCGACTACCACTTCACCGACCGCGCCGCGCGCCGGGCGAGCGGCGCCTGGTGGCGGCGAGAGGAGTCCGGGTCGTTCGGACCCGTGCTCGCCCGGAAATGAAAATCCGCCGGCGAGTCGTGGTGCTCCGGGAACGGTCCGCCGGGCGCCGGTGCGCGCGTTTCGGGCAGTGTCACTTTTCGTAACGAAAGCGAAGGCTCCGCGCCCGCTCGCGGTCTTCACGGCCGGGGCTCGTGCGTGCGGGCTCCTGCTCGTAAGCCCTCTCGCTGCAGCGGCATCCGGCTGGACGCGCGATGTTTTTCGACGCGCTCCGGGCGCCGGAGCACATTCTTTGCAGCAGGTGGAAGCAGACGGAGGCCTTCATGAACATCGCGGCAGGAGCTCGTCGGGGCTATCGCGTCACGTTTCGGCCGGAAGACGTCGAGAGAGCGGAGATGGGGCCGACACCCACCGGGAGGCGCGTGCGATGCACGGTTCCGCTCACCGGGGACGTGAACGAGGCCTGGCGCACGTCCTACCGGGCGGTTCAGCTCGAGGACACCGGCTTCTTCCGGTTTCGTCTGGAGATGGAGAGCAACACGGTCGCGTTCGTCGTCAACGAGTCGCGGGGCACGAGCCGGGTAACTGCGGAGCTCAAGACGCTATCTTTCCTGCTGGACGCGGTGAACGCCTTGGCCGGCCCCGCGCCGGTGCGCGCCCCTAGCCGTTCTTCTTTTCAAACTCCTGCATGAACGAGAGGAGGGCGCGGACTCCTTCGATCGGAAACGCGTTGTAGATCGACGCGCGGATGCCGCCCACGGAGCGGTGGCCCTTCAACCCATCGAGGCCCTGCGCGGTGGCCTCCGACACGAACCGCTTCTCGAGGTCTTCCGACGGGAGCCGGAACGTCACGTTCATCCGGGAGCGGCTCCCGGGCCGCGCGTGCGGCCGGAAGAATCCCGCTGACGCTTCCATCGCGTCATAGAGCAGACCCGCCTTCTCCGCGTTTCGGCGGGCCATCCCTTCGAGGCCTCCTTCGGCGAGGAGCCACTTCATGACGAGCCGCATCACGTAGATCGTGAACACGGGAGGGGTGTTGTAGAGCGACTTTTCCTTCGCGTGGGTGTTGTAGTCGAGCATGGTGGGAAGGTTTTTCGGGCTTCGCGCGAGCATGTCCTCCCGCACGATCACGAGAGTGACGCCGGCCGGCGCCAGATTTTTCTGAGCTCCCGCGTAGATCAACGCGTATCGCGACACGTCGATCGGGCGGCTGAAGATGTCCGACGATGCGTCCGCGACGAGGGGAACGCCGCGCGCGTCCGGCTCCGTCTCCCACTCCGTGCCGAAGATGGTGTTGTTCGTCGTGAAGTGCACGTAGGCGGCCTCGGGGTCGAGCCGGATTTCGGACGGGTCCGGAATGCGGCAGAAATTCTCGGATTCCGTCGAACCGGCGATCTGGACCGTGCCGACTTTCTGCGCTTCCTTGACCGCCTTCTTCGACCAGGTGCCCGTCACGATGTAGTCCGCTTTCCTCCCCGGCGTCAGGATGTTCATCGGGACCATCGAAAACTGAAGCGACGCGCCCCCCTGCAGAAACAGGACCCGGTAGTTGTCCGGGATCTTCGCGAGGCTCCGCATGTCCGACTCGCACCCCTGGATGATCTCTTCGAACACTTTGGAGCGATGGCTGATCTCGAGAACCGACATGCCCACTCCGGGCAGCGCCATCAGGTCCCGCCGGGCCTCCTGCAGCACGGCCTCGGGGAGCACGGCCGGGCCCGCGGCGAAATTGAAGATGCGTTCGCTCATGTTCTCTTCCCTTTCAGACCGCCAGCAGCGTCACTTCGATGATGTCGCCGGTACTGCGGCGGATGCTCTCCAGAACGGATTCCGATGCGGCCTGATCGAGGCGGATGCGCGCCACAGCCGCCCGCGCGCCTTCGAAGACGATGTTTTCCGTCTCCTGGACGTTGATTCCCGCTTCCTTGAGGGCATCGAAGACCGCCGCGAGAACGCCAACGCGGTCGAAGTGGCGGACGACGAGAAGGTGGGTCGCCGGGGAGGAGCGCGCTAGGTTCACGACATTGGGAGCGCGACCCGTCGAGGCGTACTCGCGGACGATGCGCACGGTCTCGGCCGCGATCGCCTCCTGCGCCTGATCGGTGGACGCGCCGATGTGGTGCGTGCCGACGACGCCCGGGAGCTGGAAGATCGAGTCCGACACGTCCCCGGTGCCACCGGAAGGTTCGCCGGCGAAGACATCCAGACCCGCCCGAAGATTCTTTTCGCGGATCGCGCGCTCGAGGGCGGCCTGGTCGACGACTTCGGCGCGCGACGTATTGATGAAGAAGGCGCCCGGCCTCATTGCGCCAAAGAACTCTTCTCCGATCAATCCGCGCGTCTCCGGCTTCAACGCGAGGTGCACGCTGACGATGTCGGCGCGCCGCGCGGCCTCGTCGGGCGACGCCGCGTGCTCCGCTCCCAGCCCTCGCGCGGCCTCGGGCGTCAGGCTCCGGCTCCAGGCGATCACCGGCATCCCGAAAGCGCGGGCGCGAGAGATCATCTCCCGGCCGATGCCCCCCGTTCCGAGAATGCCGAGAGTCCTTCCGAACAGGCCTCTGGCCTTGCTGTACTCCTTCTTGTTCCAGACGCCGGCCCGCAGGTCGGCGGCGTTCTCCGCGACCCGACGGTCGAGGGCCAGAATCAGCGCGAAGGCGAGCTCCGCGACCGCGACCGAGTTTTTTCCGGGGCAGTTGGCGACGTAGATGCCGAGCTCGGACGCCGCCTCCACGTCGATCGTGTTGTAGCCCGCCCCGGCGCGGACGACGAGCGAGAGACGGCCCGCCGCCAGGGTCGGCCGGGGCACCTTCGTCGAGCGCACAATGAGGACTTCCGCGCCGGATTCCCCGACGCGGGACGTCAGCGCCTCGTCCTTCAGGTCCGGCTCGTAAACGACTTCCGAGCCCGCCGCTTCGAGACCCTCGAGCCCGGATTTTTCGAATTTGTCGGCGACCAGCACCTTCATGGGGGCGATTCTATGCGGCGCTTTCTCGTCGGGGAATCGCGTGCGAGATAAAGGGTGACGGCGCGCCGGTCAAATCAGATGCACCAGAAGTCCGTCGCGCAGCTTCGGCTCGAACCAGGTCGATTTCGGCGGCATGATCTCGTTCGCATCCGAGATCGCCATCAACTGATCGAGCGAGACCGGATAGAGCGAGAACGCCGCGGCCGCCGCCCCGGAGTCCACGAGCCGCTCGAGCTCCGCCGTGCCCCGGCCACCGCCGACGAAGTCGATGCGCTTGTCCGTCCGGATGTCATGAATTCCGAGAAGCGGGGAGAGGACGGCGTCCTGAAGCATCGTCACGTCGAGCGTGTCTGAGGGGGCGTCGCGCGGAACGAGGCTGTACCACTCTCCTGCGAGGTAGAGGGAAATCTCCCCCCTCCGGGCGGGCGAAGGCGAGTTCCCGGCGACCGAGAAACGGCTTTTAAGTTCCGCCAGGAGCCCTTCCGGAGAGAGGCCGTTCAAATCCCGGACGACCCGGTTGTAAGGGAGGATCCGGACCTGGCTCGCCGGAAAGAGAACCGCGAGGAAGTAGTCAAACTCGTTTGCGCCCTCCCGGTTGCCCGGATTGAGCGGCCGGAAGTGCCCGCGCGCGCGGCTCGCGCTTGCCGCGCGGTGGTGCCCGTCCGCGATGTACAGGCGGGGCACGTCGGTGAACGCCTGAACGAGAGCGCGGCCCGGGTCCTGTCGCATTCGCCACACGGTGTGCCGGACCCCGTCTTCCGCGGTGAAGTCGTAGAGGGCCGGCTCGCCCCTCGCCTCCTCGACGAGCGCGTTCGCGGCGGGGAGGTCGCGGTAGGTGAGGAACACCGGGCCCGTCTGCGCCGAGAGGGCGATCATGTGCCGGGTCCGGTCGTCCTCCTTGTCGCGACGGGTCCGCTCGTGTTTGCGGATGACGTCCGAGTCGTACTCGTCGATCGAACAGCAGGCCCCGATGCCGGTCTGCTCGTGATGGCCGGCCCGGAGCCGGTAAACGTAGATCGATGCCTCTCCTTCGGAAACGAGCGGCGCCTCGCGCCTGAGGGTTTCAAAATTTTCCGAGGCCTTCCGATAGACCTCGTCCGCGTGAGGGTCCGTGCCCTCGGGAAGATCAATCTCGGGCCGGGAGACGTGGAGGAACGAAAGAGGATTGCCGCTGGCCAGCCGGCGGGCCTCCTCCGTGTTCACGACGTCGTAGGGAACGGCAGAGACGCGAGCCGCGGAGCCCGCGGCCGGACGCAGCGCAGGGAACGGATGAACGATGGCCATGAGGGCGATTCTATGGGAGCGGTGCGCGCTCGTCGCAGTGTAGAAGTACGCCTTTTCGGCGCAAGAAATCAGGATCTCCGCGACTCTCCGACCCACGCCACCAGGACAGAAGGGCACGGTATCCAAAACTCGCGCGGGCATTGACAAAAACGTGGTCAGCGTTCTTCGGCGGAACACCGTGAAAGCCGGCGGTTACGTGCGGGGGGCGGCGAGCTCGTCGTACTCCGGTGGGTGCTCGGGCGGGATGCGACGAAGCCCGAGGGGATGAGCGTGCGAAGCGCCACCGGCGCGCGGAGACTCCGCACGACGACTCCCTCCACGGGGATCGTGTGGCCGTCGGGCGCGTGGAGAAGTGCGCGGATGAGTTTTCCGACGCGGGCGATCCGGATGCTTCGGATGAAAATGCCGCTCGTCGGAAGATCGTTCGTGAAACCCGTCGTTCGCGACAGGGTCATGTCGAAGTCGACGAGGAGGCGGCAGCGGCGCCTCGGGGCGCGGCGTTTTTCGGCCATCCGGCTCCCTGTTTCCAAAAAAAACAGGCCAGCTCCGGACGACTCGCCGCCTGGCCCGCGGCTGGACGAAATCTCTGCGAGACGAACCCGAATGAGGATGGCTTCCACGCGGCAGGAGCAGGGGGCACAAAAAAAGAGCGCCCGCTGGGGCGCTCTCGTCGACCCGCGTCGCGGCGGGGCCGCGTCTTAAATCATCCCGGGCCGGCCGCCCCTCGAGGAGAGGTTCCTCGCGATCGAAGCGATCGCCATCGTTCCGAGCACTTTCACCAGTGTCGGATGTTGAGCATAGAAACCCATCGCCTTGTGGAACAGGTCCGGCTGATTTTCCTTCGCATAGCCGGCCACCTTCCCGATGTCCTGGGGCGTCGCCCGGCTCGGATCTGACGCGATTTCCGGCGAGGCACCGAGACTTCCGAGAATTCCGGCCAGGCCCCCTCCGGCCCCACCGAGACCGCCGAGCAGCGTGCCGAGAAAACTGCCTCTCTGAGTGGGGGTCATCTGCTGCGCACTCTGTTCGATCTTGCGCTCGACATGCGACGTGTCGAGTTCCCCCACCGCGGGGCCGATCACAGAAGCGAGCTCGTCCTGCGGAACGGCGTTGGCGATTTCGTCGTAATGGGCGCGGACCTGCTCGCGGTCGGGAGTCGCGCCGCCCTGATACTGCCTCAAGATATTTCCGATCTGATCAACGATGGCCATGGAAAATCCTCCTCTGGTTTTAAAGCGAAGCAAGACCCGAACCAGAATGCTCCTTCTGGCGGGCGGATGGGGCGTTTATAGACCCGGCCTTCTGCCTCCGGGATGCTGAGAGGCGCGCGCGGCGGCGCTCAGAAGAGCTGCGTTCGGACGCTTTCGAGGCGTCGCTCGAGCTCGGAGCGCAATCCCGCGGCGAGCGCTCCGGCGCGCAACGCGCGCTCGAGAGAGATGCGGTCCGCCGGCTGAAAGTACAGCAAGCGGATGAGGTCCGCGACCGTCAGAGCGTTTCTCTCCCGGCCGGTTCTCTCGATCGAATCTCCCGCCCCGACTTCGCCTTCCTGGAGGACGCGCAGATAGAACCCGAGGCGTCCGCTCGCCAGAAACGTTTTCAGGAACCGGGACGAACCGACCCGCAGCGCGAGCTTGAAGCAGGGTGTGCGAGGCTTCGTGACCTGGACGAGGGCGGTTCCGACGCGAAAAACGTCGCCGATCGCGACGTCTTCTTCGAGCAGACCCCGCGTCGTGAAGTTCTCACCGAAGAACCCGTGGGGCAGCGACTCACTCGTGCGGAGCTGGTCTGACCAGTGTGCGGTGTGCTCCGCGCCGTACGCGTACACCGCCTGCTCCGGGCCGCCGTGATATCGCCGGTCGACCTGGACATCCCCCACGAGCGACTGGCGACCCAGGTGCACGCGGCCGGGGGCAGGCTCCTTGAAGATCCCGGAGCGAACGTTGCGCCCGCGCGCGCGGAGCATTCCGGGCACGGCGAGATTCACGGAGAGCAGACACGGAGTCATCCGGAGAGGAAGTAGGCGTGAGCGCGAAGCGGAGATTCTTCGGAAGCGAAGCGGGGGAAGGAAGGGTAGGCGGGCTTCGGGCTAGGAACCGATCTCCTCGAAGTACCCGTGCAGCTTGCGCAGCGCGCCGCGGTCGATGGACCGGCGGCGCAGCGACTCGCGAAGCAGCGACATCGCGGCGAAGCTTTCGGGCACCATCTTGAGCTCGTCGATGATCGGAAGCGCGGCGCGAATCTCCCACTCGGCCTGGCGTTCCTGGCCGGTTTCGAGGAGCATGTCGGCGATGACGAGGTGAAGCGCGGCGCCATCTGCGGGCATTGCGATTCGTGCGAACTCTTCCTGCGCGGCGCGGAACGCCTGGATCGCGTCGGCGGGGCGGTTCTGAGTTCTCATCAGGAGTCCGACACCCCAGTAGAGTTTCCCGAGAGCGACTCTATTGTTCGATGACTTCAGAACGCCCTCGGCCTCGGAAACGAGCGTGGCGGCGCGATCGGCCTGCCCCGATTCCGAGTACATCTGAACAAGAGAGACGAGCGACGACCCGAGGACTTTCGAGCTCTTCAGGTCCCGCGCCTCGGAGCAAAGCATTTCAAATCTTGCGACTGCCTCATCAAATCGGCCGAGTTCTCGGAGTGCGAGCGCCTCAAGGTAAGCGCACTTGAGCGCCATTTCCCTCGCACCGGTTCGGACGAAAGCATCTTGCAGTGGTTGAGCGAGATGAAGCACGTCCGACAGCTGCCTTTGCTCCATGCTGAGCGCGAGTCGCTGATACGACACTCGAGCAATGTCGCCACCGAGGTTTGCCGTCGAGAGGAACCATGCCTGCGCACGATCGAACCAGGCGCGAGCGTCGTCTACCTTGTACACAACTCTCAGCGCCGTTCCTGCAAGGAGCGCCAGCTCTCCGAGGTAGTACTCGCGCTCGTCGAAGAGAAACCCGTTATCCAAACCTGTGCGCGATCTAAGCAGATCGTAAGCGGCGACGGCGGCTTTCGCTATTACCGCGGGCGATCCGTCTATACGGCTTTCAAGGAGCTGGCAGAGCGCGAGGAGTGTCTCGGGTTGATCGAAACGAAACGCCGGGGAGTCGGTAGCCGCGTTGTCGAAATCAGACCCGAGGAACGCTTCCGCGCATGCTCGCGCCTCTTCCGGTGACGCGGCATTGGGTGGAGCGGGGAACCGAATGAGCTCACCGGTCATGACGGCGCCGCGCAAGACCGCATCTGGTTCAGAAGGGCCATCGCGACCTCTTCCGCGGGACGCGGCAATTCAGAAGGCGCGTCGCCAGAAACGCCGTTTGCAACAATCCTGGCCGATTGAAACGCGCCCGCGTACTTGCATGCGACGAAGATGAGCTGATCGCGAAGATCGGCAGAGTTGCGGATCCCTCCGCCGGCCCTCCTCGTCACCCGGTGAAACCAGAGGGCGAGTGTTTCCTTGAACGCCTCCGCTTCATCTTCGTTGAAACCGTAGTAGCCGGTCAGCGCTGCATGGATGACGGGCAGACTCTCGTCCAGCACAAGAAAGACATCGTCCCGACTGGAGTTCTGTTTCATCCTAGGTTGCCTCGGGAGGATGCAAGGCACACACCATTCGTTCCCTCAGAATACCGTCAATATCCCGAGGGACTTACGATTAAGTAGGAATCGGACTCGCACACTTGATGACAAATTTCTGCTCTTTGTCTCCGAGAGACAGCCGTTCCTTGCGCTCGGCGCTCGGCTGCTGCTCGTTCCGCTCCTGAATGACCTGCGCGGGGGTGTTCGTCGGAGGCATGGAAATCTCCTTTGAAAAAAGAAACGAAATGGTTGAGAAAAGTGGATCACATCTGTGCTTTGGAGTCGGTTCGCTTTTGTACAGGTCGCCCCCGGGCGGCTAAAGGTAAGATCTGCCTCCATATTAAGTTATTCAAGGGGCGGAGGTTAGGATGCGGAACTCCATTCTGTCGCTGGCTCTGATGACGTCTTGCGGCTGCTTTGCCGCGGCCCAGGCGCCTGTTTCGACGCCCGAGAAAACTTCCCCCGCCGGCCCGGCCGCCGAGCGCCCCTTCGAACGGATCGCTTCCCTCTCCGATCGCACCCGGGACCTCAAACGCCAGGACGGCTTCCTCCCGTACTAC
>JBBQDF010000073.1:0-9613 GCA_038319475.1 Thermoanaerobaculia bacterium | reverse complement strand
GTTTCCTCCAGGAACGGCAGGAAGACTTCGCGCTCCGCCGTCCAGCCCGGGATGACCGGCCACGCCACTCCGCAGGGGATCTCCCGCTCCCGCACAACCGAAATCGCCTCAGTTGGCGCGCCCTCTCCGGGACGCCACGTGAAGACCGCGACCTGGCAGGGAGCATTCCCCACCGCGAGACCCGCAGCCGCCGGAAGCCCCGCCTCCATCGGGTCGAGGAGGTAGGCTCCGCGGCCCGACGCGAGCGCGCCTTCGGCGGCCGCGAGGTACGCGCCGCGCACTTCCTCCTCGTGAAAGCTGCCTTCCACCGCCACCGGCCCCGGAGGCATCTTCGCGAAGGCCGCGGCCCAGGCGAGGGCCGCCGCGGGACCGGCCGTGAGCGTGCCCGCGGGTCGCCGCACGAGAAGGCGCCGCTCCAGCGGGTCGAATCGGTATCGTGGAAGACCGACCTCTCCGACAGCGGCGAACGCCCGGGCCGCGACCCGGCGCCCTCCGAGGTCGACCTCGCCCGCGCGCACGGCGGGAGCGGGCGCGCCCTCGTACAGGATCATCGCGTCCGCCTCCCGCCGCCCCGTACCTCGCGAAGACGTCCGCCTCGAAGTTCAGCGTTTCTCCCGGCTCGACGCCTCCGAGCGTCGTCCTGCGGCGCGTCTCGGGAATCACCGCGACCTCGAACTCACCGGGCCTTCGGGCGGAGACCGTCAGGCTGACGCCATCGAGCGCGACCGAGCCCTTTTCGACCACGAGTCGCGAGAGACCCCGGGGGATGGAGAACCGGTAATGCCAGGCGTTGCCGCTCCGGGACAGGGCGAGAAGAGTCGTGCGGCCATCGACGTGGCCGAGCACGAAGTGTCCGGAGAGCCGGTCCCCGTGTCGCAGCGCGCGCTCGAGGTTCACGCGGCTGCCCGGCTGCAGGCGGCCGAACGTCGAGCGGCGGAGCGTCTCGGAAGAGAGATCCGCGACGAGCGATCGTCCCGCCTGGAGCGCCGTCAGGCAGACCCCCGAGACGCAGACGCTCTCCCCGCGCGCGAGCACACCGAACGCCGGAGGAGCCGTCACCGTGATTCGGGCCCCTCCGGCCCGCGGCGCACGCGCGGCCACCCGGCCAGTCGCGCTCACGATGCCGGTGAACATCGCCGCCTCTCCCGCCGCGAGAAAGTCTTCACGGGATCCGGCCGGTCAGCATCAGATCCTCTCCGACGGTCTCGCACTCGAGGTCGGTGAGCCGGGGCGCCCGCGCAAGCGCGAACCCGGGGCCGCCCACGCCGCCCGGCGCGGAAGATCCACCGAGGATCCGCGGCGCCACGAAGACCGCGGCGCGATCAACCAGCCCCGCGCGGAAGAATTCCCACAGCGTCGCGGCGCCACCTTCCACGAGAAGGCTCGTGATCCCGTCATCCGCCAGGCGCCGCAGAAGTCGGGCCAGGTCGACGGCCCCGGTGGCGGCGGTCCTCCGGCCGGGGACGCTCCACACTTCGATTCCCGCCGCCACGAGCGCCTGCATCTTCGGATCGCTACCCGACCTTGCGGTGACGACGAGCGCGCCTTCCGGGCGGGCAAACATCCGGGCGCGCGCCGTCACGCGCAGGCTCCCGTCGATCACGATGCGCCGGTGCGGGAGCCCCGCGCTCCAGCCGAGCCGCCGGGTGAGCCGCGGATCGTCGGCGAGGACCGTTCCCGACCCCACCAGGATCGCGTCGAACTCCTCGCGCAGCGCCATCGACCGGCGCCGCGCTTCCGGGCCCGTGATCCACCGGCTCTCTCCGGTACCGCTGGCGATCTTCCCGTCGAGCGTGGCGGCCCACTTCGCGAGAACGAAAGGACGGCGGCGCGACATGAAGGTCAGGAACTTTTCATTCTGCCGCTCCGCGCGGCGCATCTGCGCGGCCGCGAACCACGACACGATGATTCCGCCCCGCGCGAGAAGGCGCATTCCGCGGCCGGCGACGAGCGGGTTCGAGTCCCGCGCTCCGGCGACGACGCGCTCCACTCCCGCTTCCAGGATCGCGTCGGCGCAGGGCGGCGTTCTGCCGCGGTGCGCGCACGGTTCCAGCGTGACGTAGAGCGTCGCACCCCGCGCGCGCGGCCCCGCGCGGCCGAGGGCGATGACCTCCGCATGCGGCTCCCCGGCGCGGCGGTGGAAGCCCTCTCCGACGCTCCGTCCGCGGCGCACGACCACCGCCCCGACCATCGGGTTCGGCGACACCGTGTAGCGGCCTTCCTCGGCGAGATCGAGCGCGCGGTCCATCCAGGTGACGTCCTCGACACTCGCGGCCGAGGCGGCCGACGCGGCCCTGGGGGAGGATTTTGCGGCGGAGCGCGCCGGGCGCCGCGGCCCGGCAGTCCCTCGCCCTCGCCTTCCGCCCGCGGTCGGGCCGCTCAAACGGCCGAGTCCGAGACGCCCGCGGTCGCCGGGCGCTCCCCCTCGTCCTCGCCGAGCAGGGCGTTGGCGTAATCGGACGGGTCGAAGGGGACGAGGTCGTCCATCCCTTCGCCGACACCCACGTACAGCACGGGGAGTTTCAACTCCCGGTAGATCGCGAGCACGACCCCGCCCTTTGCGCTTCCGTCGAGCTTGGTCAGCACGACCCCCGTCGCCCCGGCGGCCTCCACGAACCGGCGCGCCTGCGCCAGCCCGTTGCCTCCCGTCGTCGCATCGAGCACGAGTAGCGTCTGGTGCGGAGCGCCGGGGATCTCGCGGGCGGCGATGCGGCGCATCTTCGAGAGCTCCTCCATCAGGTTGTGTTTCGTGTGGAGTCGCCCGGCCGTGTCGACGAGCAGCACCGAGACTCCTCGCGCCCGCGCCGCGGCGAGGGCGTCGAAGAGCACTGCGGAGGGGTCCGCTCCTTCCCGATGGCGGACGACCGACAGGTGCAGACGGTCGGCCCAGATCTGCAGCTGCTCGATGGCTCCCGCCCGGAACGTGTCGGCCGCGGCCAGGAGGACCGTCCGGCCTTCCCCGGAGTACCGCCGCGCGAGCTTCGCCGTCGTCGTCGTCTTCCCCGACCCGTTGACCCCGACGAGAAACACGACCTCCAGAGGGACGCGGGCGGCCGCCGCCGGACGGGGCGCGGAAGCGAGCCACTTCGAGATCTCGTCGCGGAGCAGCTCGCGCAGCTCGGATGCGTCCGTGCGCCGGGTCGGGCTCGTGCGGCGCCGGATCGCGTCCGCCAGCGCCGCCGCCGTCTCGGCGCCGACGTCGGCTTCGACCAGCGTCTCCTCGAGAGCGAGCACCACCGACTCGTCGAATCCGAGGCCTTCTTTGACGGCCGTCCCTATCTTCTCCAGGATTTCCGTGTGGGTCATGAAAAGCCCACGCTTGATCTTCGTGAAGAACGACTTCTTCGGTGTCTCGGCCGAAGCTTCCTCCGCAGGGCTGTCGGTCATCGCAGCCACATTATTTCCGATCGGGCGCGCCGGGGGGAACCCGGCGGCCCGCACGATGGCGACCCCGGCCCTCTCCCTGGCGCGAGGGACGCTCAGCCCTCTTCACGCGCGCGGGGCGAGGGGAGGCGTCCGCCACCATGGTGACTGAGCTCGCCCCGAGAGGAGTCTCCCGACCAGAGGGAGGGAGGAGCCTCTCGGGGCGGGAGCCGGAGCGAACGAAGGGAGCAGGCCGGCGGTCGAGGCCGCATCCGGCCGAGCCGCCGGCCGGTGCCTTCGCCGCCGCGCGGCGAAGGCAGCTCCCGAAGTGAGCGGAGGCGACGTTAGAGCTCCCTCCGGAAGAAAACGCGCGCCAGAATGCCGCAGACCAGCGTGAACGTCAGGAGGAACATCCAGGGCGCGTAGCAGGACGATATGGGCGAGCCTCGGAGGACGAGGTCCCGCAGCGCCCGGAGTCCATACGTGAGCGGATCGATAGACGACAGACCGCGCAGCCAGCCCGGATAGCTCTCGACCGGGTAGAGAGCGCCGGAGGGGAAGAACAGGGCCGCGTTGATGATTCCGAACATCCCGCGGAGGACACTGGCGTGACGCGCGCGCGCGAAGAGGAGCGACCAGATCGAGGCGATCGCGAGGGCGGTCAGGAACACCGTGAGAAAGGAAGCCGCAATGGCCGCGGCGCCCGTGAGAGCGACGGGAGCGAAGAGAAGCAGGACCGCGAGCACGGCGCCGCCTGCGATCGACGCGACGAGCGCGCCCGCGACGATGTGGCCCCCGACCAGCGTTCCGGTGGAAACGGGCGTTACGAGATATCCCTCGTGGTACCCGAACATCCGGTCTTCGAGCACCTGGAGCCCGCCCGACACCATCGACCCCATGAAAATAGCGAGACACACCACCGCGGGCGAGAGGTACGTCAGGTAGTCGAGGTACGGGTAGGCCTCGAGCCGCGCGGCGGGCGCGGCGGGAACGCCGCCCGGAGCGGCGGAGACCTCCCGCCATAAGTCGCCGAGCGCGGACTCGAGGACGTCGTACGACGCCCGGTCGGTGTTGTCGCCGATGAACGAGGGCGCGGGCCCCTGACGCGCGAGCCCGGGCGGGAGCACCCAGAGGCCCTTGTATCGCGCCCGGCGCAGGTCGTCGAGGGCGTCGGAGCGGTTGTCGAGGACTCTCAAGCGGACCAGCTGCCGCCCGCTTTCGAGCGCCGCGGCGCCGCGCAGGCATTCGGCGGAGAGGGAGTTGTGCGCCTCGTCGACCACGGCGAGCGGCAGCTCGCGGAGCGGGCGGTTCAACGAGTTGCCGAGCAGCAGCAGGTAGATGAGCGGAAAAATCATCGTCGATATCAGGAGCACGGGCTGGCGCCACAGCGTGACGTAAGCCCGCTGGCAGATCGCGACGACGCCGAGAAAGGCGAGCATCGGTCCGCGCGCCGCCCTCATTCGCGCAGTCCCCGGCCCGTGTAGGAAAAGAAGACGTCCTCCAGAGTGACGGGAGCGATCGTCAGGTGCACGATTCGATAGCCCCGCTCCTCGAGAAGCTGCGCGGCGCGCCGGCCCACGCCTTCGCCCGGCCGCGACTGAAATTCGGCGTGACCGGCAACGGGCGTGCGCCAGTTGGTCGCGCCGAGCGCGACGACCGCTTCCCTGTCGGCGTCGAAAACCGGCCGGTCGGTTTCGATGGTCACATGCTCACCGGTGTCGAGCTTGCGTTTCAACTCCTCGGGCGCGCCCTCCTGGAGGACCCGCCCGGCGTCCAGGATCGCCACGCGGTCGCACAGAAAATCCGCCTCGTCCATCGCGTGCGTCGTGAGCACGATCGAAAGCTCCGGGTCCGACCGCTTCATCTCCGCGAGAAGGTCCCAGACAGCCCGACGGCTCTGCGGGTCGAGACCGGTCGTCGGCTCGTCTAAAAAAAGCACGCGCGGTGAGTGCAGCACCCCGCGCGCGATCTCGAGCCGGCGGCGCATGCCCCCGGAAAGCTGGCGGGTGACCTGAGAGCGCCGGTCCCAGAGCCCGACCTGGGTCAGCCGCTGTTCGATGCGGCGCGACAGCTCGCGTCCCCAGAGCCCGTAGAGCTTCCCCTGAACGGAGAGGTTCTCCCGGAGCGTCAGGTTCTCGTCGGTCGTGATCGCCTGAGAGACTGTGCCGATCGACGCACGCACGGACCTCTGCTCGCGCACGAGGTCATGGCCCCGCACGCGCGCCGTTCCCGAAGTCGGCGGGAGAAGAGTCGTCAGCATGCGGATGAGAGTCGTCTTGCCGGCGCCGTTCGGGCCGAGCAGGCCGTAAGTCTCTCCGGGCGCGACAGCGAACGTGATGGCATCGTCGGCCACGACATCGCCGAACCGTTTTGTCAGCTCGTTCGCCTCGATCGAAGGCAGGAAGCTCATTGCGACGCGAGGGAGATGCGAGGCCCTTCCATCCTTACGGGAAAAAACGCGGGGCCTCTGAAGATTGCGGTTCCGCCCCGGGTCACGAACCGGCTTCGACGACGAAGGTCTGCCCCGACACGACCGGACCCTCCGGCTTCAAACGCACGGAAAACGTCCGGAGGTCGCGGCTCTGCAGTCCCCAGTTTCTGCGGGTCGCGAACTCGGATCGCGGCTTCACCGACAGGACGCGCGCCGCAAACGACTCCCCCATACGAGCCTGCGGCCACACGCGAACGGTCCCTCCGACCCGAAACACGGAGAGGCGCTCCTCGGGAACTTCGACACGCAGAAAAGGGGCTTCGATCTGAAGGGTCAGGATGGGATCTCCCGCGGCGACGAATTCTCCGAGGCGGTGGTGGCGCGTCAGCACCGTTCCCGCCGCCGGCGAGTAAAGCGTCCCCTCCCGCTCGAAGCGCTGCACTTTGTCGATGCGGGACCTCAGCGCCTTCGTCTCCGCCTCGAGCTCTCCCTTGTCCGCCTCGCGCGCGCGCACGGCGGCCGCGAGCTCTTCCCGCCGATGCTGGAGTGTTTCGAGATCCGCGGCCGCGGCGATGCCCTCTCTCGCGAGCCTGCCGAGACGCTTCTCTTCACTCACCGTCTGCGCCCACTGCGCGGCGAGGCGAGCAACATCCTGCCGCCGCGCGTTGTCGCGGGCGCGGACCTGCTCTCCCTGTCTTTCGAGGTCCGCAATGTCCTCGGAAAGGCCGGGCTCCTCCAGGCGCGCGACGACCGCTTTCTCAATGATGCGTTCGCCTTCGTCGGGGACGCCCGAGATGAGCCGCCCGCTGCGCGAGAACGAAAGATCCAGGCGCTGTTCTTCCGCGAGGGCGAGAAGGCGCACTTTGCGCCCGTCGTCGTTTTCCTGCCGAACCAGAGCTCCGTAACCCCACGCGCCCACGAGACCGAGAGCGAGTGCGACTGCGACCCACACCCCTTTTTTCATCCGTTCTTTCGCTGGAAAGATCGATCTTACGCCTTTCCGTGGAGCGCGGGCCCTTCGTCCTGAAACGGGGACACCCTCTCCTGGGTATCGCTTTTGCTCTGGAGCGTAAGAGGCAGCCTCCGGAGAAGACTCCAGGGGCGCCGAAAGGACCCTGCTTTGCCCCTCGTCGGACCGCGTCGAATTCTGCTGGTGGAGGACGATCTGAATCACCGGTGGGTGATGCGGAGGATCCTGGACAACGCGTTCGGCGATGAGATCGAGATCGAGGAAGCGGAGACTGGAGAGCGGGCTCTGGATCGCGCCACCCGGAAACCGGAGATCGACCTGATCCTGCTGGATCTCGGGCTGCCCGGCATGGGCGGAATCGAAGTGCTGAAGCAGATACGACTGCACCCGCTGACGCGGGGAGTTCCCGTGGTGGTTCTCACGAGCTCGCACGAGCGCGAGGACATTCAGACGGCGTATCAGTTCGGCGCGAACTCCTTCGTTTCGAAATCCGAGACGCCGGAGCTGATGTTCCAGCGGCTCCGGATGCTGCCGGTTTACTGGCTCGAGTTGAATCAGCTCCCGCGCGATCTGGAGAATTAGTCGGAAAGTTCAGCGTCGAGCGCTCGAGCGGTGAGGCCCGTCGCTCATCACGACGCTTGTGGACTTCCGCACGAAGCGAATCGCTCCCGCCGGCTGACTGATCGGGCTCTCATTTCCTTCCGACGCTGGTCGACGCTCAACGCTCGACCCTCCTCCTCCAATACAATCCGCGCATGCCCCCCGAGCGTCTTCCGCGCGTCGCCGTCATCATGGGCAGCCGGTCGGACTGGGACACGATGCGGCACGCCGCCGAGACGCTCGAGCGGCTCGGAATCGCTCACGAAGCCAGCATCGTTTCCGCGCACCGGACGCCCGCGTGGATGGCCGAGTTTGCCGCGTCGGCGAAAGGACGCAGCTTCGAAGTGATCATCGCGGGCGCCGGCGGAGCGGCCCACCTCCCCGGGATGGTTGCCGCTCAAACGGCACTGCCGGTCCTGGGCGTGCCGGTCCAGAGTCAGGCGCTCCAGGGGCTCGATTCTCTTCTGTCGATCGTGCAGATGCCGGCCGGAGTGCCGGTTGCGACGTTTGCGATCGGCAAGGCCGGAGCGATCAACGCGGCGTTGTTTTCGGCGGCGATTCTGGGCCTCTCCGATCCCGCCGCCGCGGCCGCGCTCGCGAAGTTCCGCGAAGAACAGACGGGCGCCGTGCGGGCGGAATCGCTCCCCTGATGCGCCCGGTCCTTCCGGGCTCGACCATCGGAGTGCTCGGAAGCGGCCAGCTCGGCCGGATGTTCGCAATCGCGGCGCGCCGGCTCGGCTATCGGGTCCACACCTACTCGCCGGAGTACGACACGCCGACCGGTCAGGTGGCCGACGTCGAAGTCACCGCGCCGTACGACGACCTCGACCGCGTCCGAGAGTTCGCACGGCACGCCGACGTCGTGACGTTCGAATTCGAGAACGTCCCGTTCGAAACAGCGGCGGCCGCGGCGGAGCTTGCGCCCGTGCGCCCGGGCGGGGAGGTGCTCGCCATCTGTCAGAACCGGGTGCGAGAGAAGGCCTTCCTGCGCTCGCGCGGCTTCCCGGTGGTCGACTACCGCACCGCGCGTTCCGCGGAGGAGCTCTCCTGCGCCTGGCGCGAGCTCGGCGGACCGGCGGTCG
Organism: Thermoanaerobaculia bacterium; assembly: GCA_038319475.1. GTDB lineage: Bacteria > Acidobacteriota > Thermoanaerobaculia > UBA5066 > Gp7-AA6 > JALYUA01. The sequence continues at coordinate 1,167 of JBBQDF010000073.1, read as the reverse complement.
CCAAGCGCGCGGGTTTCAGTTACGACGGTAAGGGGCAGGCCCGCATCGCTTCCGAAGAGGAGGTAGCGCCCGCGTGGGAGTCGATCGGCGCGGAGGAGGCGGTCCTCGAACGGTTCGTCGGCTTCGACCACGAGGTCTCGGTCATCGTGGCCCGCGCTCTGGATGGCACAACGTCAGATTTCGGGATCCTCCGCAACACGCACGCGAAGCACATCCTCGACTACACCGTCGCCGCGGACGGACATCCCCTCCGCGCGAGGGCCTGTGAGATGGCGCAAGCGATCGTCGAAGCGCTCGACCTCGTGGGAGTCCTCTGCGTCGAGTTCTTCGTCGACGCGGCCGGGGATCTCCTGGTCAACGAGCTCGCGCCCCGACCACACAATTCCGGGCACCTGACGGTCGACGCGTTCGTCACGAGCCAGTTCGAACAGCAGCTTCGAGCGGTCTGCGGCCTCCCCTTGGGCTCCACCCGCCCGCTGCGCGCCGCCGCGATGGCAAACCTCCTCGGAGACCTCTGGGCCCGCGGAGAGCCGGACTGGCCGGCCGCCTGCGCAATACCCGAAGCCAAACTTCACCTCTACGGAAAGTCCGAACCCCGCCCCGGCCGCAAGATGGGACACATCACCGCCCTCGCCGACTCCCCGAAAGAAGCCCTCGCCCGGGCCCTCGAAGCCAGAGAAAGACTGACCGCAGGCAGGTGCCGCTGACCTCGAGAACTCACCAGGTCCGAGAGGGCTGACCGAAGTCAGCAGCCTCCCCAAAACGAGCCGTCACCTTCCGCTCCCTGGCGAATGCGGGAGCCATCGCGAACGGAGGGACGAGGCCAGCGGTCGAGCCCACAGGCGAGCCGCTGGCCGGTGCCCTTCGCCGCCCCGCGGCGACCGGCATGTCCCGAAGTGAGCTAAGGCGACGGCTGCCGCGTAAAGCACCCGTGGCGGATGAGCTCGCCCCGAGAGGAGTCTCCTGACCGAAGGGAAGGAGGAGCCTCTCGGGGCGGGAGCCGCAGCGAACGCTGTGAGCGGAGGCGACGGTGGGAGCCCACAGGCGAGCCGCTGGCCGGTGCCATTCGACGCGGCGCGGCGAATGGCACGTCCCGCAGTGAGCGAAGGCGACGGCTGCCGCGTACAGCCTCAGCGGCGGATGAGCTCGCCCCGAGAGGAGTCTCCT
>JBBQDF010000072.1:0-9617 GCA_038319475.1 Thermoanaerobaculia bacterium | reverse complement strand
TCCGCGGAAAGCTCGGCGGGATCGACCTTGTCGTTGAAGCCGTTCAGCGCGCGCCGCCACATCGCGAAGCCGCGCCAGTACCGCGCCCGCGACGCGTCCGGCCCCTCGGTGTAAGGGGCCATTTGCGCAAAAAGACGGGCGAGCTCGACCCGGTTTCCCTCGTAGTCCGCCTTGCGGATCTGCGCGACGAGATTGAGGGCCGATGCCGGCCGTTTGGCCGCGGAGCGTGATCGGGAAGGAGGGGCGCTCGAGGAGCACGCGGCGCCAGATGCCAGCGCGACGACGAGGACCGCTTTTGTGACGGCCGGGGCATTCCGCCTGCGCATGTTTTCTCCACGTTTGGGGTCTGCCGGCTCGATACGAACCCGGATCGGGGAAGTTTCAGAGGGTCCGAGGCGGCGGGGAGGAGGGGATGGAGTAAAGCCGGACCGGGTTCCGTTCCGGTACCCATGACCGTCCGCCGCCCGGCTCTCCTCGGGTTTGCGGCGGCGGCCATCCTCTCCGCGGCCGCACCGGCGCAGCAAAAGCCGATCTTCGGTTGCCGCCATGCGATCAACTGCCGGCCCTCTCCCGTCAGCGCCTCCGCTCTGAACGATTCGGGCGGCAGCGGCCTGCTCGCGAGCGGCAGCGTCCGCTGGGGCCCCGGTTTTCATTTCGGCCTCGCCCTGCCGGCGCTGAACCTTCCGGCGCGCGAGCCGACGCCGGCGATCGACATTCACGCCTTTCATCTTCCAAACGTGACGCTCCTGCCGGCGCAGGGTGCACCTCCTCCGACGCCCACGCCGTCAGGCCCGCAGCCGCCGCGGTAGCCCTGCGGCCATCACCCTCGGCGTCGGGCCTGGGCCGACGGCCACGCCGCCGACCACGACGCCGGTGGCGACCGCCACTCCGACACCGACCGTTCCGGGAGTCTTGATTGCGGCCCCGGGGGCGCGGCGGGGCCGCCGTCGTTCCGACTCTGGACCCGAACGCTCTCCTCGCGCCTCGCGATCCTTCTGGGTCTGGGCGGCTACATGGCCGTTCGCCGCATGGGCTCTTAACTTAAAAAGGTCTCGCCGCAGCGCCGGACGAACGGGGTCTCGCGAGGGAACCCGTTTTCTTTATCGAACCGGCTGGTTCGAGCCGCGGGCCGAGTGCGAGGGAGCGAGGAGCTTCCGGATCTCGGCGTCCAGCCGTTCTTCCGTCATCCGGGTTGGCGAGTAGCGCACCACGATGCCTTTGCGATCGACGAACACGAAAGTCGGCGTCGCCGAAACTCCGTACCGCAGCATCGCTTCGTCGCTGATCGGCACGGGAACCGGGCCCGACAGCTTGTAGGTCTCGGTCCACGCTTTTTCGATCTTCTGTTTCTCCTCGGCGTGGTCGCCGTCCTTGTAAAAGCGGGTCGGCGCGACGAAGACCACTCCCTCCGGCGCGTACTTTTCAACCGTCCGCCGCAGGGCCCCGGCCTGCATCCGGCAGTCGCCGCAGGCTTCCCACCAGAAATACAGAACGACCGGCTTGCCGCGCAGCGCGGCGAGCTCGGGAACCTCGGCGCCGACGCGGTCCTCCGCGCGGATGCCGGGCGCGGGCTTTCCCTCGAGCTCGATCATGTTCCGCCGTTTCCACACCCGCGCCCGGAGGTTGTAGGGCGCGTTCTCGAGCGCCCGGGAGCTGTCCTCGAGAAATCGGATCGCCTCGGCCTTTTTTCCCGCGGCGGCGAGCGCCTGGGCCTGGACTTCGATTCCGGTGCCGAGGGCATACACTGATTCCCTGTGCGTTTCGTAGTCTGCCGGCGTCCTCAGGCTCGCGGACGCGATCTCTCGAGCGGACTGCGCGTAGCGGGACGCAGCGATCCAGTCTCCGGTGAGAGCGGCTCCGCGCGCGACCCAGGCGAGACCGAGCAGGTAGTCGGCGTCTTCTCCCTTCTCTTCGCGGTGGTATTCCAGGATCGATTCCGCGCTCGGAAGGTCCCCGGCGGAGATCTTCAGACGGATCATCCGGACGTCATCGGGCGGCGCGGGAGAGGAAGCGGGCGCTGCGGCGGGCGATGGAGAGGGGGAGGGCGGCTGCGGGACGAAAGCCGTCCCCGACAGGCCGAACGCGACGAGAAGGGGCAGCAGTCGGCTCGGGTGCATGGGCTCTCCTCTTATCAGCCGTCTCCCCGCGAACATCCCACCGCCTTGGATCATTCCGCTGAACCCGCTTCTCTCCCCGCTCCAGGCACGGTCGTGGGGGACGGCGCTCATGAGGAAGCGGACGCTTTCAACAGACCTTGATTAGGGCGCCCCGCGTGCGGGACGGGACTTCGGGGCCAGTTCTCCTGTCCCGATTTCGAAGGCATGCGTCCGGCGCTAACCGCTGCGCAACGATCCGGTGGGCCCTTCAAGACCCGCCCGGCGGGGTCGAGTCCGTTGATCGGTAATGACTGCCCGGCGCCGAGTCCGGCTCCCTCGGCGCGAGCTCATTTCTTCATCGCTCCTTCCAGTCCTTGACCGTCGTTCTGGTCCCGCCCGGGATCGGTTTGATCGTGACCGTATTGTCGGAGGTGTAAAAGATGTGCCCCTGCTGATCCTCGGACGTATAGAAAATCGGATTGGTCAGGAACGTCGAATTCGTCTGCGTCTCGCCGCGGTCCGTCCCGAGGTACGGGTCGCCGCTCGAATACATCACGCTGTAGAAACGGGCGACGCCTCCCGCTCCGCCGCAGCGCAGCGGATTTGCGCACGCGGCGCTCGAGGCGCCTCCCGGATTGGGATTGAAGGTCGAGAAATAGATGACCCCCTTGATCCCCAGGGAATCCGTGATGAGGCGCTCCCCGAAAGCGAGCTTCAGGAACCAGCCCCGTGGCGCCGGGACCGAGGATTTGGGAGCGGCGGAAGACTGGATCGCGACCAGGTCGGCTTCCGTCCTTGTCCGTGAATTGGAGTCGTCGAGCACGTAATAGAACCGCTGCGCGTAGGTCAGGCTCGATGTGTCGGCGGTCGCGAGGATGTCGTCGCGGTCGCCGGTGCCGAACGCAATGCCAATGATCGCGCGGTTCCCGGAGGTGTATCCGAGCGAAACCGCGGTCGGGCGGAAGTAGATCGGGAAAAACGGCGCGGTGGCACCCAAGGGCGGCTGGGGGGCCTGGAACAGCAGAAAGGGCTTGCCCGAGCCGGTGACGAGGTCGAGCTGGTTGGCGAAGGAGCCGCCGGAGGGCGCCGCTGACAGCCGAAGGTCCGTCAGGTCGATTCTCCATAGCTGTCCGCGCGCGTCGCCGACGTAAACGAAATCCAGGTAGCCGTCGCCGTTCAAGTCCAGAGCGGCGGGCTCCGACGGCATCGACCCGAAGTAAACCGGAGCGCAGCCCCCCGCTCCCGAGTTGATGCCGCAGCTCGAGTTCGCGCGATACAGCGCGCGTCCGGTCTCGACGTCGATGATGTAGAGCCAGTTGCCGCGGCGATTTGATCTCTCGCGATCGAAGCCGCCGCCGAAGATCGCCACGTAGTGGTCCTCGAAGCCCGGAGCGGGGGAGCTCGTGCTGGCGCAATTGGTCACGCAGACCTTGACGCGGCCGACCGCGGGCTTCGACCAGGTTTCGCCCATGTCGGGATAACCGGCGCCCGGGGAGCCGGACGCGTCGGCGTCGCCGGCGTCGGTGATCTCCCAGAGAACGGTCGGCCACGCCCGCGCGGGTTGTACGCTCCGGATCGTCGGGTCCGACGAGTCGTGCCCGCAGCTCACGTCGCCGGACGCGTTCAGGCACTTCGGAGCGGCGAATCCGGGAGGAGTGGCCGGGGGACCCACAGCGCCCGTTCCGTCCGTGACGAGTTCGTCCGGCTGCGTCACGTCGAGCGCGTAATAGCTCCCGGACGAGTGTCGGGGCGGAGCGCCGCCGGTTCCCTCGAATGCGGACCCCTCCCGCATTCCGCCCACGAGCACCGTCCTCCACGCGCGGCGCGTCGGGTCCGGCGTCCCCGCATGGTTCGCGTCGACGAAGACGTCCGCGCCCGCGGGGCCTCCGTCCACCGTCCATTCGTCGATTTTCGTCTGCGGCCCCGCCGCGTCCTTCAGGCGTTTGAAATTCTGGAAGATCGATCGAGGGGCGTAGGCGAAGAGCTCGGCGCCCGTGCCGAGGTCGTAGCACGGAGGCGTGGTTCCGTCGGACAGCGCCCGGCAGACGGAGGGGTCGCGGCCGAACGCGCCGGCGTCAAATGCGTGGAGGAGCCCGTCGTTGGCTCCGAGGAAGAGGACGCGGCGCCGCTGCCGGTAGGTCCGGAAGAACTTCTGGTACGAGTGGAGGTCTGCGACGAAGTACGGATAGTCCCCGGGGCGGCCGATGACGACCGGGGTCGAATGAAACACGTCCCCGAGCTTCAACCCCTGGTATCGCTGGCTTGCCTCGGTCGTCGTCATGACGGCGTCGCGATCGCCCCACAGGAATCGCAGAGTGTTGCCGGCGTCCGTGTCCGTCAACGCGGGCGAGAGCGTGGCGGGAGGCGCGGTCTGAGGTCCGAGTAGGGCCTTCGCCGCCGGCCACCAGGGTGCTGCCGGCGAATAGGTGAGATCGAGGCGGGTCTCGGGCACTGCGCCCGCCGAGGGGAGAGGCAGCGCGGTGACGGCCGGGGGCATCGACGCGGGCAACGAGAACACGATTTTGCGGCCCGGATAAAAGTGCGTGGAAATCGAAGTCACAGTGTCGTTGGAGCTGTCGACGTAGCTTCCCGTCGAGAGCGGGGAGCCCGGAAGGAGCACTGCCGCCGGATTCGATGCCCCCGTTCCGGGAGTCTGTGCGAGGTTCTGTCCCGCGTTCCAGATCAGGGACGCCGGAGCGTTCGACGGCGCGGGCAGCGTGAGCCCGCGGTTGGGATCGTTGGGGTCGGCGATCGTCTTCACGCCGAGCTGCACGGCGCCCTGGGGATTCAGGCGGTACCCATTGACGCGCCCGTTCCAGATCGAGCGGTTTTTCGCCGCGTTGAAAGTCGCGAGGTACACCATCTGGTCGGCGCCGGCCTGCACGGAGGAGACGGTCGCCGACGCGAAGTCCTTGGACCCTTCGTTGACGATCGAGAAGATGTCCGACAGAGCCTGGCGCAGCGCCGCGGCGGAGCTGACCGGAAAATATCCGACGCTCCCGTCGGACAGAACCGCCCCGCTGTTCTGCGCGATACAGACGCCGGTCGACGACCCGGCCACGGCCCCGGCTCCGAACCCGATGACGAAGACCGGCACGCCGATCCTCTTCAGTGGCGTGAGCACGAAATTCGTCAGGAACGAGCAGTTGTCGTTCTGGCAGCCATTGAAGTTGTCGTAGATCAGGATCACGACCGAGTTGCGGCAAGCCGCGTCCGGATCGTCGAGACGCTTGCCGTTCTGGAAGCCATCGATCGAGGAGTTGTTGAAATAGTCGTAAACGTTCTTCAGCAGGTCCTTGATCGGCGCCTGGGAGCCGTTGCGGGTCGTCAGGATCGCCTGGTTCTCCGCAACGTTCAATCCGGCATCGACGGCGCCGAGCAGCGCCGAATCGCACCCATCCACGAACTGGCTCCCGGAGCCGCCGTAGCCAGGATTGTCGTGGTCGGCGGTCGAGAACGTCCCGGTGGCGGGGTCGTAGCTCGACAGCACGGCCTGAGGACGCATCAGGCGCGAGACGCAGGGAAATGAATCCTGCGCCGGCAGGCAGCTTGCCCCCCACTTGTAGTCGCGCGGGACTTTGACCAGGGGCAGCGGCGCGCTGTTGATCTGGAATTCCCAGCCGGAGCAGTTCGATCCCACGGCGAAGTCGCCCTTCGGATCGTTCAAGAACCCGATCTGGCTTCCCGCCGACGGCGCGGCCGTGAAAAAGGCATCCGCGTCGAGCAGGGCAGGCGGGGCGTATGGCACCGTCACGGTGCCGGGGTCGCCTGCCGGCGTGCGGCTCTTCGTCTGCCAGATCCCGGAAACCTTCTCCTGGTATTCCTTCGTCACTTCGAGGGAGTGCGGCGGAGGACCCGCGAGCGGATACGTCGAAAGAGATCCGTCGGTGAACGCGTCCCCGTACGCGCCTCGCGCGAGACTCCAGCGCACGCGTTGAGACGCGGAGCTCGCGTTCCCGTTCAGGTAGACCATGGGAGCGCCGGCGCCCCGGACCCCGAAGAAGGGGCCGACGACGGCCGCGCTCGGAGCGAGCGTTACGAAGAATGGCGAGACCCCCGTGCAGGAGGGCGACTGCAGGCTGGTGCATGGGCCCTCGCCGGCCGGGCCCCATCGCTCGATCGTGCCCGCCGGCTCCCTCCAGCTCTCGGAGGGAAAGTCGTCCGTGAGCGGCGCGTAGAGCCAGTGCTTGCCGTAGATCGAGATGCTGCCGGCGTTCGGGTTGTGGGCGAAGCTCGTCAGGCCTACGTTGAAGTTGCCTCTCTTGTCGGCGACGAACTGCCTCAGAACGCGCTTGGCAGCGCCGAGCTTGCTCGACGGAGAGTCCGCGTCTCCGTCCCAGGCGCTCGCGGCTCCCTGGATCGGCTGATTGGTCGTCTGCGAATTTCCAAAGACGATCAGGACGTTTGGCGGGACCGAGCCCCGCTTCAGCAGATCCTTGTCATCCGCCGTCAGCGGAGAACAATGCAGGACCGCGAAGACGGCGAGCGCGGCGGTCAACCGAAGCCGGCGCCCGCTCATTGTGGAATCGCGAGCAGCTGCGGGTAGATCCCCACCGCCGTCGTGACCGATTTTCGCGCCTGAATCGTGGGAGCCTGCGCGGAAGAGGTGAAGTTGTAATAGTTCTCGACGATCTGGTTCGATCCGTAGCTCGCGCCGGAGGACTGGAGCTGGTCGCCGGGGTGGATCGTGTAGCCGACGTTGACCGGCCGCGTCACCGTCACCTCGATGTCGGCCGAGGCGCCTCCGGGATAGTGGGTGGAGAGGCCCACGGGAAGTTTTCCTCCGACGTACTTCGCGTCGGTTGCGAGCTTCGCCGTCGCGTACTGGACGCCCGAATCCGCCGCGTAGAACGTCTTTGAAATCATCGTCTGATGGCTCGAGAGACTCTGCTCGCTGGCCGACGCGAACATCAGCGAGATGCCGGCGATCGTCAGGACGAAGAGGATCAGCATCGCGAGGAAGAGGGCGAAGCCCCGCTCGCGGGAATTCCCGCGCGTGCGCCGGACGAATCGAGAGGGTTTTTTCATTGATAGTTCCTCAGGGCAACGGAGAAGGACTGCATCCGGCGGTGGTAAGCGCGGCCGGTTCGGGACGGGTCTGAAAAGGAAGCGGCGGTCGAGTCGAGCGTGTGGATCCCCGCGGCGCCGGGGCCTCCGTAGGCGGCGTCGGCTTCGGCGGCCTTGACGACGAGCGACAGCCAGATCGACCGGAGAGCCGGAGTCGCGAGCGACGGGTTCGGCGGGCCGCTCGAGATGCTGCGGTCGATGAAGCCCTGGACCTGGGTGATTCCGGCCGTCGAGACGGGAAGCACCGCCTCCACTTCTCCGGCGACGTCTCCCACCCACTCGTCGGCGTTGGCGGCGGTCGCGTCCACCGCGGACGCCGAAATTCCCCGGTCCGGAGTCGACCCGTTTGCACCGTCGATTCCGTACGCGACCTGGAAGTCCTCCACCTCGCCGACGAGCGGGGTGATTTCGAAGGCACCGGATGAAGGGTCCGAGATCCCGGCCGAAAGGACAGGATGGGTATCCAGAGCGCCGCCGGAGGCGTCTGTCGCGCCTTCGTCGACGAACAGAAGGACGTCGTCCACGGCGCCGGAGAGGAACGGTTTCTGGAGCGCTGGCGAGCCGCTCGTCGTCGCGTTCAAGGCGCGCGCTCCGGTGTCCTGCGGGTTCATCGTAAACGTGAAGGTGTTCGCGGTCCGCGTGTACCAGGCCCCGGTCGCTTCGACGCGGCCGACGTAATAAAGGGGGACGAGGTAGATGGAGCTCCCGACCGTCACCGTTTGACTGGCCGAGTCCGCGACCACGAAGAAGAACGGACGGGTCTTTGACGCCAGTGTGGGAGACGAGCCCGCGGCGTAGTTGACGACGCCGCTGTTGGCTGTCGCGCGGATCGTGACGGTCATCAGCGAGGTCCCGTCGCAGCCGCCGCTGCAGGTCACGTCTCCGGCGGTCAAGGCGTACTCGTCGCCGAAGAGCACGCCCCGGACCCGCAACATGTCCGTTCCCTGGCGGATGAAGTGAGAGACGCCGGCTGTATCGCGGAGAGACTGTCCCCCCGCGATGTTGTTCGCGGCAGGAAGGATGGCGCTCGCGTAAAAGAGCTGCCCCGCCCGCGCCTGTCGGACGATCCGGACGAGCTCTCCGATTCCGGCGCGGACGGACTGCTGCGCCTCGGCGACGGAGGTCTCCTGCTTCGTCAGCCGGGACGACGAATCGAGAAGCCCGTAGATCCCGGCGACCAGCCCGACGACGAGCGTGGTCGCGACGAGCGCCTCGATCACCGTGAAGCCGGACTCGCCGCCGGCGCGGCTTCTAGTTGGCACTGGCGTCCCGGAAGCGGACGTACGCGGACTGGGTGGTGCTGCGCAGGCCCGGGAACGGCCCCTGGGTCGGCCGCACGGTGACGGTGACGAGCTTGACCGAATAGATAGCCGGCGCGACGACTCGCGTCGCGAGATCCGGCGCCCACTGCTCGATCTCGTACGTGCGCGCGTACGGGAAGACGCGCCATCCCGCTCCGGGTGAGGAACGGGAAAACGAGAAGCCGCCGGTTTCGGGCTTGTACCAGAGCGGAAGGTCGTTTGCGCATCGGGGATTGGCGGCGACGACACTCCCCGGTCCGGTCGTGACGACTCCCGCGGCAGCGGCGGCATTCGCGCCGTCCGCGATGGCGAGCCGCGGATCGGTTGCCGGATAGCCGATTAACTCTTCGAGCTTTTCTCCCGCCAGACCGTTGGCGTTGCCGAGCTGGTTCGACGACGCGTTCGTCTTGACGGAGCTCGCGAAAAGCGGCGCGATCGCGAGAAGCCCGAAGGCGAGGAGGGTCATGGCCACCGCGACCTCGATCAGCGTCAGGCCATCCTCCGGAGCGCGTTTCAGCGCTTTCACAGCCAGGTCCAGCCGCTGGCGACGTAGCCCTGTCCCGCCTCGTACTTGTCCGACCGGATTCGCCCCGTCAGGTCCGAGTCGACCGTTACGCGGAAGAAATTTGCGCCGCTCGAGTCCGCGAAGTAAAGGCCCCGGCCTCCCGTGGCATTGGGAAGAAATGAGTTGGAGGGATTCTGAGGAGGCAGGATCCCGCCGGTCGGTAGGAAGATCACGCGGTCGCTGAGCGCCGCGTCGGCGGCATACATGTCGAAAGACATTCCGTCCCCGAGGTCGTCGGCCAGCCCGCCGCGCTTCCAGAAGCGCACAAACGTCTCGATCGTGACGTCTCCGAGGGTCGGCTCATCCGTCGCCGGAGAGGTGGCAAATGTCCCGGAGTCCTGGCGGCAGTTACCGGCGGCGAGCTGCTCGTCTGCGGGAAGAACGGCGGAGAAGTCGTCGGCGCGGTCCTGGAAGGTCTTCAGTCGAATCTGTCCTTCCGCGGACCGCGAGGCGACGACGACGACGTTGGCTCCCCGCCGGATGGCCTGGAGGCGAGCCACCGCGAAGACCTGGCGGATCGAGGCCAGAGCTCCGAAGGTGCGGGCGCGGCGAATCATTTTCCCGGCCACGGGGACGGTCACGGCGCAG
>JBBQDF010000071.1:0-9634 GCA_038319475.1 Thermoanaerobaculia bacterium | reverse complement strand
GCAGCTCGTTGACCGCAGCGGTCCTCGACGAATCCCGGTCGGAGGCGACCGGATCGCCCGGACCTCGCCGGGCTGTTCTCGTCCTCGGCGCCGTCCTCCTGCTCGCGGCGCTCTTCACCCGGTTTTACGGACTCGGCGACCGCCCGCTCCACCACGACGAGTCGATTCACGCCTTCCAGTCCAGCACTCTCGCCCGGGAGGGGACGTGGCGATACGACCCGGCGTATCACGGACCGTTCCTCTACTATGCGAATGCGCTCGTCTACAAGATCGCCGGCACGACGAACACGACGGCGCGCTTCCTTCCGGCGCTCTTCGGGGTCGGCCTCCTCCTCTTCGCAATCCCGCTAGCCCGCTGGTTCGGAACCGGGGCGGCGGTAGCGTACGCGGTGCTCGTCCTGATCTCTCCACACCTTGCGTATTTCTCCCGCTTCATTCGCGAGGACCTCTACTCGCTCGTGTTCACGTTCGGCACGATTGTCGCCTTCCGAAAATTCCTGGAGACGGATCGATCGCGATGGCTGACGCTTTCCGCCATCTATTTCGCGCTCGCCGGGGCGACCAAGGAGAACGCCTACATGACGGGCGTGCTCTTCGTCGTGTTCGGTCTCTGGGTGTTCGCGGAGAAGTCGCTCTCGAGTCCGCGGATTTTCCCCGGCGTTGCCGGCGCGGCGCGAGAGACGATCGCCTGGACGTCGGCTCACCTCGTTCCCCTGGTCACTGCAAGCATCGTGTTCCTGTGCCTCTGGTCACTCCTGTACACCGCGTTCGGCCGGTACCCGGGCGACTGGCTCGCGATTCCGAAAGCCGTGAAGTACTGGATGGGTCAGCACGCGATCGCGCGGATCCCGGGTCCCTGGTACTACTACTTCCCGCAGCTCCTCATGTACGAAACGGGGGCGCTCGTGGCGGCTCTCCTCTTGCTCCGGCGGCCGGAGATCCGTCGCGATCGCTTCATTCAGTCGGTTGCGTGCGGACTGGGCGGGGTGGGAGTCGGCATCGTCGCCTCCTCGCTTCTCGGATCGAGCTCGGTGGCGAAAGCCGCCTTCTGGGTCGCTGCGGGATTCGGTGCGGGGGCGGCGATCGCCTGCCTGCGCCGCCCTGCCGCGCCCGGAGAGCGCACGCCTGCCTTCCTGCGCTTCGTTGTCTACTGGGCCCTGGGGTCCCTCGCGATCTACGGTTGGGCCCGGGAGAAGGTCCCCTGGCTGACCGTCCATCCCCTGCTTCCCATCGCGATCCTGGCGGCAATCGCCCTCGCGGACCTCTGGCGTGACCGGGCGCGGAGCGGCCCCCGCCTCGCGCTCGCGGCCGTCGGCGTGCTCGCGGCGGTCAACGCCTCGGGGATGTACCTGGCGTGCTTCCGATACGGAGCGCACGACATCGCCCGCGACCCGGGACACGCCGAGATGCTCGCCTACGTTCAAACCTCGCGCGATCTCGTCCGGGCGCTCGGGGCGCTCGACACGGCACGGCCCCGCGTCCCCGCCGGGCAGCCCCTGATCACGGTTTCCGGCGAAGCCTCCTGGCCGTTGACCTGGTACCTGCGGGACGTCCAGACGATCTGGGCAACGAGGCTCGACAACGCCTCGACCCCGGTCATCGTCGCCGATTGGGATCCGAACAGCGGCCTCGAAAAACAGCTCTCGGAGCGGTACACGGCGACCCGGGTTCCCATTCGCGCGTGGTGGTTCCCGGGCAGGATCCCCGCGGCAGAGAAAAAACCGGCGCGCCCCACGCTGTCCGACGTCGTCCGCTACTGGCTATTTCACGAGATCTGGAGTCCGATCGGGTCTCAGGACTCGACGTTCTTCGTCCGCAAGGACCTCGCCGGATCGGGGCCGCTCGAGCCGCTTCGCATCCCCCTTCAGGACTCGACGGCCCGCAATTACAACGGCGCGGCGGGAGTCCTCGCCCCCGCCCGAGCATGGGGAGGTCCGGGCACCGGTCCGGGTGAGTTCGCCGAGCCCCGCGGCCTGGCCTGCGACGGGCACGGAAACCTTTACGCGGCCGACACCAAGAACAGCCGCATCCAGGTCTTTGACGGCAAAGGACAGTTCATTTCCCAGTTCGGATCGAAGGGGACGGGCGACGGCCACTTCAACGAACCGTGCGGGATCACTGTCGACCCGCAGGGCGACCTCTGGATCGCAGACACCTGGAACGCGCGGATCGTTCACGCGTCCGCGGACGGACGGTTCTTGAGCGTTATCGGGGCGCCGGACAACGTCTTCTTCGGGCCCCGGGCGGTCGTGGCGGCTCGCGAGTTCATTTACGTCGCGGACACCGGGAACAAGAAGATCGTCCGCTTCGACCGGGAGGGCAAACGGTTAAACGACTTCGGCGGCGAGGGAAGCGGGCCGGGTCAGTTGATCGAGCCGGTCGGCCTCGCCTTGGACGCGTCCGGAAAGTTGTACGTCGCGGACACCGGGAACCACCGCGTTCAGGTCTTCGATGCGGCCGGCACTTTCCTCCGCCAGTTCTCCGTGGCGGGCTGGATGGATTTCTACACGGAGCCTTATATCGCCGTCGGTCCGGGCGAGACGGTGCTCGTCACCGACGCGTGGGGCGCGCGGTGCGCGATTTACGACGTCAAGGGAGTTTCCGTGCGGACGTGGACGGCGGATGGCCTGAAACAGCCGACGGGAATCGTGCTGGATCCCTTCGGGCGCGTGTACGTTTCCGACCGCGGCACGCACCGAATCCAGTCCTGGGGCCTCGACTCGGTCATGGGCCGCTGACCTCCGATCGCCGGTGAGCCCCAACCGACGGGTCGTCCTTCTCGCGGGGGCGTTCGCGGTCAACCTGACGGTCGCGTACGCCACCTACCGGGGAGTCCGCTCGCACGCGCTCGTGGCGGTGTGGCTCGCGACACTGGGGGCCTTCCTGGCGCCGACCCGCTGGCGGCCGCGGGCGGCGCACATCCGGCGCACTCTCCTCGTCGCCGCACCGGTCCTGTTCGCGGTGCTGCTCCCGGTCGCGGTGCGCCTCGCGAACGCCGACTCGCGGCGGATGTTTACGGACGAATTCATCACCAGCTACTTCTCGGCCACGCACGATTTCCAGCACACGAGCTTCTTCGCCTACATGCCGGCGAAGGAAGACTGGAATGCCCAATTCGCGACGCCCTACTTCTTTCTGCAGCGGCTCTTCTTCTCTCTCTTCGGAGCGACCGTTCTCACCATCCGCCTGTCGATCCTCCCGTACGTCGCGATCGTTTCCTGGATGCTCTATCTCGTCACACGAGAGCTCTTCGACGTTGCGACAGCCGTGGCGGCGGGCGTGATCACCTCATTTTTCGCCATCAGCGTGTACCTCGAGACCTTCGGGTTCATGTTCATCAGCAGCACGGCCGTTTTCATGGTCTTCTTCTACTTCGCCCTCCGCATGTACAGAACCGGCGCCCTCTTCGATGCCGCGAGGACGGGCCTGGCCGCCGGACTTTGCTATCTGACGTACTACTCGAGCTATCTGGCGCTGCCGGTGCTTCTGTTCTTCGCGGCGGGGGCGTGGATCCGATCCCGATCCTGGGCTTCCCTGCAGAACCTCGCGATCGTGCTCGGCGGCGCGTTTCTCGTCGTCAGTCCCTTCGTCGCGGAAGGTGTCCGCTCGGGCAGTGACATCTCCCGCCGCGCGAACGAGATCTCCCTGCTGACCGGCGAGTGGTCCCCCCATCGGCAGGAGATCGCGAAGGGGGCCAGCCCGGTGCCGATCCTTCGGGACAACCTCGTCCTCGCGGTTCGCGCGATGGCCGAGGACGATATCGGAGGCCACGGCGGCTACGACTTCGGGCACCGGGCCATGTTCGACCGCTTCGCGCTCGTGCTCTTCGTCATCGGCGCGGCCGGGGGTCTGGTCCTCGCCGTCCGGAAGCCCGAGATCCTGTTCGTGTTCCTGGTCATCGGAGCCGCGTTCGTCAGTGGCGTGGTGCTGACCATCCCGCCTCCCGCGTACCACCGGTTCAGCATCGCCTTCCCCTTCCTCGCCATCGTCATGGCGGTGCCCTTCCATCTCCTGCGGAAGATCCCCCGCCTGCCCGTCTTCGCCGCTAACGCTCTGACCGCGGGCCTTCTTCTGATCTTCGCCTGCCGCAACGAGAGGCAGCTCGCAGAGGCGGCGATTCGCGACGCGCCGCTGCGGGAGATGGAGCTCGCCCGCTTCATCAATCAGCGATATCCGCACCGGCCCTTCTACATCGCCGCGTTCCCGGGGTATGGCTACGACCGGATCTACTACTTCTCGGGACCACAGGCGCGTCTTCGGCCCAAGGTCGAGACCGAGTACCACGCCCAAATGTTGAAGCGCTTCAATCCCGGGGAGAAGTATGTCTACATGGTCCTTTTCCCGGAATACTTCGAGAAGCTCTTCCAGGAAAAGGATCCCCGGGGGAAGTTCTTCCGGTTCAGCAACGGCATAGAAATCTTCGCGAATTGACCATCCGGACCGTCTCCTGTCACTCTCGGGGCATCAGCGTTTCCGGTCGACGACTCTCTTCATCGCCTCGCCGTGGCGGATCTCGGTGCGCAAAGCAAAAAGATAGCCGATCACGAGACGGATCGTTCCGAGCATCTTCCAGGGCCGGTGGATGCTCTGCCCCGCCTCGCGGGGAAAGTGACGCACGACGACTTCCGACACTTTCCATCCCGCGATCCGGCAGCGCGCGTAGATCTCGTCGCCGACGAAGTTGATGCGGTGGCGGATCTCGATGCGCCGCGCGACTTCCCGGCGGAATGCCCGGCAGCCGCCGTTGATGTCGTGCAGTGGAGAGTCGAGCAGCAGGTGGGAGAATGTGTTCAGCCCTTTGGAGAGCACGAGCCGCGCAAATGGATCGTGGCGCTTCTTCTTCCACCCGAAGACGACGTCCGCTCCGGCGTCGATCGCCTCGAGGAAGCGCGGGGCATCGGCCATCGTGTGCTGGCCGTCTCCGTCGACCACCATCACGACCTCTCCCGGCGTATTCCGGAGTGCGGTCTCGGTCGCGACGGCGTATCCCTTGTTCCCGTCGTGGTGGAACACTGAGACGCGCGCGTCCTCCCGGGCGAGCCCGTCGGCGATCTCGCCTGTGCGGTCGCGGCTCCCGTCATTGACGACTAAGATCCTCCAGTCGAGCCCCGGCACGGCGGAGAGCGACGAGACGGCCTCCGCGACCGTCTTCGCGATCAGCTCTTCTTCGTTGTAGGCCAGGAACGCGACGCCGAGGCGGGGCTGCTTCTCAGTCGACATATCTCCCTTTTTTGGCAGATGCCGCTGGCTCCATCGGGATGCGGGATTGTCGGTTCAGTGTAGCAAACCGAGGGGGTTGAGCGGTTGAGGGTTGAGGGTTGAGGGGAAGTCGCTGGCCGTCTTTCATATTCTTTCCGGTCGATGCTTGCGCCCGCGCTGGCGGGGTGAGCTGTTGACCCTTACGCCTGACCCCTGACGGTCCCGGCGCGCTCCGTTTCCGCCCGGTGCTCTCTCCAGTGGCGGAACGTCACGGAGAGGATCGCGACGACCGGAATCGAGAGGAAGACGCCCGTCAATCCGCCGAGCTCCGCGCCGCACAGGATCGCCAGGATGACGGCGAGGGGGTGGAGGTGAATTCCGCGCCCGATGATGCGCGGGTAGACTACGTAGTCTTCGACCAGCCGCAGGATCGCGAGAAAAAGGAAGACCGCGAGCGCCTGCGCCGGCGAGTGAAACAGCGCGAAGACGACGGCGAGCGCTCCGACGGTGAGCGGCCCCGCCAACGGAATGAATTCGAGCAGCCCGGCGACGATCCCGAGGACCACGGCGTAAGGGATCCCGATGACGGCGAAACCGATCGTGCACGCGGCGCCGACGATCAGGCAGGCGATCAGCTGCGCGCGCACGTAGGCGGCGAGCGCCCCGTTGACGTCCTCGAAGAACTCGCGTCCGCGCCAGCGCAGCCTCCCTCGCGGGAAGAGGCGCAGCGCCGACTGCCGGAAGGATTCCGCGTCCTTCAGCAGGAAGAGCGCGAGGATCGGAACGAGCACGAGCCACGGCAGATAGCCGAGCACGGTCGCGAGCCAGGGAAAGATCCCGCTCTGAAACGCCTTCGCGGCGCTCGTATAGGCCTGTTCGACCGCTCCGTTGATCGCGTCGCGCGCGCCGCGGGGAAAGTGGCCCCGTTCGTACGTCTGCCAGGTGTGAAGCCGCGCCTGGCCGCGCGCGAGGTACCCGGGGAGCTCCCGCGTGAGCGCCGCGGCCTCCGCGGTCACGATGGGGAGCAGGAGCCAGACCGCCAGAGCGAGAGCTCCGAAGATCAGGAGATACACGACGGCGATGGCGGCGGGCAGGGGAAGGGTCCTCGCGAGCCCGCTCACTCGCACGGGGCGGCGAAAAAAGGCGACCAGCGGCGCGAGAAGGTAGGCAAAGAAAATGGCGAGAATGACGAGCAGCAGCACACCTTCGAGGCGATAGAGGACCCAGAGCGCCCCGACGCCCACCAGGACGAGCACCAGGATCTGGAAAGCCGACCGGACGACGCCTTCGCGGACCGGGGGCGGGGGCGTCGGCGTCGCGGTGGCGGGGGGCTCGGAGTCGGTCAGGAGGGACCCCGGAGCGCGGAAACCGCGCGATCCACATTCGGACGCGGGCGTCCCACCCGCGCCCGAATGTGCTCAGAAGCAGCGATGCCGAGACAACGCGGTAATGTCACATCAAGATCTCTGAGCGTCTTCGGGCACCGCTAGCTTCCATAGATGATCCACCCCGCGGCCACGACCCAGCCCACCACGATGAAGAGGATCCAGGGATCGTCAATCAGGAGTGCCCGTGTCGGGTTGCCGCCGCCGCCGCGGCGGTACACGAGCCGGACGTACCGCGCGACGCCGAGCACCACGAACGGGATCGTCGGGGCGAACGACCGGCCGCCGTGGATCTCGCGCGTGGAGGACATGACGCTGTACGCGGCGTAGCTTGCCACGGTCGTGAGCGCCGTCACGATGAAAAGAAAGTCGAGGCCCTCGGCGCCGTAGGAGGCGAGCACCGCGCGGTGCTCTGAGGACGAGCGAGGGTTCGCGCCGGCGTGCTGCAGCTCCCATTGACGTTTGCCCACCACGAGAAACAGGGCGAGCACATACGCGCAGCCCATCAGAAACGGGGAGGGAGGCAGCCGCGCCAGAGCCGCGCCGGCGAGGGCCCGAAGAGGCAGCCCCGCCGCGACGATCAGCGCCTCGAGGAACGGCACGCGTTTCAACCACAGCGAATAGGCCGTCATCAGTGCGACGTACAGCGCGCACCAGCTTCCGAACGCCGCGGAGATGAGAAATCCCGCGGAGAGACCGGCGGACCCAGCGGCCGCGGCGGCCACGAGAGCGACCGGAGCGCCGAGCGTGCCGGCGGCCAGGGGCCGGTGGCGTTTGACGGGATGCACGCGATCGCGCTCGCGGTCCATCACGTCGTTGACGAGATAGATCGCGCTCGTCAGAGCGCAGAAGACCGCGAGGCCCGCGGTCGCGAGCACCCAGCCATGGGCCGTCGACAGAGCCCCGCCGAAGAGAAAAGGCAGCGGCAGCACGAGGTTCTTCACCCACTGTGCCGGCCGCCCCGAAACGAGGAGAGCGGGAAGAGCGGAGCGCGCGGAGAAGACGGAGATCGGCGCCGCCGGACGCGATTCGCCTTCCGATCTCGCGGCCATGGATGGTTCATTGTACGCCGCCGCGCAGGCGGGGCGGCGGACTGCAACCGCCGCGGATGAGGCTATTCGCCCTCCGCCGCACTCTCGACCGCCTGGTCTTCGACTCCCGGCTCTCGCCCGCCTTTTCCGTTTTTCCCTTCGCGACTTTCCGTCCGCCGGCGGCCGCGGCCCGTTCGCCCCTCAGCCTGTGCCAGGTCTTCTTTCTGGAGACTCCTGTTCATGGCAAAACCCGCCTTCGCGCCTTCCGCGGCGGCCACCACGACGAGCTGCACGTCCTCCGAGGCGTCGCCGGCGACGTAGAGCCCCGGCACGCAGCTGCCCTCGAAGCGGTCGGTCTTGACGGTTCCGCGCGCGTTGAATTCGCAGCCGAGTCGTTCCGCGAGCGGCGACCTCTGATGCTGTCCCGTCTTGAAGAACATGGCGCGCCGCTCGAGCGGCTCACCCCCGGCGAACACGATGCGCCGGAGCCGGCCGTCCTCCCCCTCGAGGCGCACGATCGGCTCCCTTCGGACGGGAATGCCGAGGCGCTCCAGTCGGGCACGGTCTTTCGGAAGAAGGGCCGCCTCTCCGCCGGTGCAGAGCACCACGTCCGGGCTCCACGTCTTGAGCGCGAGGGCGAGACCGTACGCTTCCCGATCCGGGCCGTAGGCGGCGAGCGGCAGGTCCCTCGCCTCCCAGCCGTCGCAGTAGGGACAGTGAAAGAGGCTGCGGCCGTACATCTCCACGGCGCCTTCGAAGTCCGGCAGCCGATCGACAACGCCGCTCGCGAGGAGCAGTTTGCGCGCCGAGACGATCCGCCCGTCGCCCAGAGTCACCCGGAAACCGA
This sequence comes from Thermoanaerobaculia bacterium, assembly GCA_038319475.1. GTDB lineage: Bacteria > Acidobacteriota > Thermoanaerobaculia > UBA5066 > Gp7-AA6 > JALYUA01. The sequence continues at coordinate 1,172 of JBBQDF010000071.1, read as the reverse complement.
CGGGAGCCTTCGCCGCGTCCGTCACCTCGCGCAGAATCATCTCGACGCCGTACGGCTCCAGCTGTTCGCGCCCGATGCGCAGGAGTTCCGGCGGCTCGATTCCATCCCGGGTCAGGAATCCGTGAACCCCGTGAGAGGCGAAGTTGCGCGGTTTTCCGAGATCGCAGACGAGCACGCGACGCCGGCAACGGCCGAGGATCAGCGCCGCCGAGAGCCCCGCTGGACCTCCGCCCACGATGACGGCGTCGTAGGTAGAGGGAGAGGAGGAGCTCAGAGACAAAGGCGCACCGGCGCCGGATGTGCAGAGCGCGTGCCACGTGGGGAGATGGGCGAGGGGGTTTACCGCCTGGCCACGAGGCGCTTTTTTAGCGGCGACCTTTCCGCGCTGCGCGACGAGGGGCGCCGCTGGGGGGGTGGGTGATGACCGTTACCCCCTGGGTCACGAGGCGCTGGTTTTTAGCGTATTCGGCCGCGCGTGGGGCGCGCGCGACCGAATACGACGCGGCGTCCTTTCCGCGCTGCGCGCGGGGCGCCGCTGGGGAAGGTGGTGATGACCGTTACCGCGTGGTCACGAGGCGCGGGGTTTTTCGCTAGTGGCGCGAGAGCTTGCGGTACTGCTGGAGGTGACGGAGGGCAGCCGCGGTTTCGCCGAGCCTCACGCAGAGGTGTGCGGCGTTGTAGTGCGCATCGACGTTTCCCGGATCGAGAGCGAGCGCGGTCGCGTAGGCCTCGAGGGCCGCGCGCGTCTGCCCGACGTCCTCGAGCGCGACACCCAGGTTGAAGGCCGCGGTGGCGTTTTTCGGATCACTCGCCAGGGCCTGCCTGTACTGGGACTCGGCGGCGCTTGCGTCTCCGGACTCGTGCAGAAGCCGTCCCAGGTTGACGCGCGCGTCGGCGTGGTCCGGGGCGAGTTCGAGGGTCCGCGTATAGGCCTCTCGTGCCTCGTCGGGAGCCGAGGACTCTAGGTCGCATCCCAGGGCAAACCAGTCGGCGGCGGTCAGCGCCTCGGAATCCCGGCTGGCTTCCCGGAATGCCCGGCGAGCGAGCGGCGCGACCTGACGCGCGAGCTCCTCGACCCCGAAGTCGAAGAGCGCCTGTCCGGAATCCGCCTGCCAGAGACCGTCGCCGTCCGCCACGATGACGTCGTCTCCGTGCGCGGCAATGCGCAGGCC
>JBBQDF010000070.1:0-9662 GCA_038319475.1 Thermoanaerobaculia bacterium | reverse complement strand
CGCAAGAAACGAGGCGAGATTGACCGGGTCGTCGTCGCGGGGTGCATGGTGCAGAAGTACGGCCGCGAGCTCGCGGACGAGATCCCGGAGGTCGATCAGTTCGTCGGACTCGACGAGCTGGACCTGGCTCCCGCGGCGGCTGTCGGGCTGCCGTCTCTCGCACGGTTCACCGACAAGCCGCTGGCGACGCGGCTCTACGACGACGCGGCGCCGCGGGTCCTGTCTCGCCGGCGGGGGTACGCGTACCTCAAGGTGGGCGAGGGCTGCGACAACCCGTGCACGTTCTGCACGATCCCGCAGATGCGCGGGTTCCAGCGAAGCCGCACGATCGAGTCTCTCGTCGCGGAAGCGCGGGAGCTCGAGGCGCAGGGGGTGTCGGAGCTGGTTCTGATCTCGCAGGACACGACCCGCTACGGCGAGGACCTCGGGATGAAGCGGGCGGGTCTCGCCCGGCTCGTCGAGGCGTTGCTCGCCGGGACCACGTGTCCCTGGATCCGGTTTCTTTACGCGTATCCGAAGACGCTCGACCAGTCCGTGCTGGAGGTGATGGCGCGCGAGCCCCGTTTCGTCTCCTACGTGGACATCCCGCTCCAGCACGTTTCGCGCGGGGTCCTGTCCGGGATGCGCCGCGGCGGCGACCCGGCGTCTTATCTCGCGATGATCGAGCGCATGCGCCAGACGGTTCCGGATCTCGCGATTCGCACGACGTTCATCCTGGGATTTCCGGGGGAAGGCGACGCCGAGTTCGCGGAATTGTGCGAGTTCGTCCGCCGGGCGGAATTCGATAACCTGGGGGCATTCACCTATTCGCCGGAGCCCGGCTCGAAATCTGAGCCGCTCGGAGACCCCGTGCCGGCCGGGGAAAAGGAACGCCGCCGCGATTTTCTGCTGTCGCTCCAGCGGCCGATCGCCCGCCGCAGGACGCGGGCGCTGAAAGGTCGCACGGTCGAGGCGATCGTCGAAGGCGCCTGCGACGAATCCGATCAGCTGATCGAGGGCCGCCTCCGCTCCCAGGCCCCCGAAATCGACGGCCGCCTCCTGATCAACGATACCGGCGGGCGGGAGCTAGCCCCCGGCGCCATCGTCCAGGTGCGCATCTCGGAGACTTACGAATACGACGTCGTCGGAGGCGTGGTTCCTTAGCCCAGCGGCGCCCCCGCGCAGCGCGGAAAGGTCGCCGCTAAAAATCAGCGCCTCGCGACCAGCCAGTACGGTCCTAACCCCTCTCCCTAGCGGCGCCCCGCGCGCAGCGCGGAAAGGTCGCCGCGTCGTATTCGGGCGCGCGCGCCCCACCCGCACCCGAATACGCTAAGAGTCAGCGCCCCGTGAAAAGCGGCAGAGAGCCTCACCCGCTAGAAGTCAGCGCCTCGCAAAAAGCGGTACAGGTCCTCACCCATGAGCGACAATCGACTCCGATGCTCCACGTCGTCCGCGATCCCCTGCGCGCGTCCGACCTGCCGCGGGGCGGGATCGTCACCATCGGGAATTTCGACGGCGTTCATCTCGGGCACAGGCGCATTCTCGAAGCGGTGGTCGCCCGGGCGCGGGAGACCGGCAGGTCCTCGGTTGCGATCACGTTCGAGCCGCACCCGCTCGCCGTGCTGCGTCCCGACCATGCCCCCCGCCGGATCCAGACGTTGCGGCAGAAGGAGGAGGCGATCGAGGCCCTCGGGATCGACGTCCTCCTCGTGATCCCGTTCACGCGCGATTTTTCGCTGACCGAGCCCGAGACGTTCGTCCGAGATTTTCTCTGCGAACGCCTCGCGGCGTCGGAGCTCGTGCTCGGGGAGCACTTCGCCTTCGGCCGCGGGAAGCGGGGAGACCTCACGCTGCTGAACCGGCTCGCACCGGAATGCGGGTTTCGAGCGTGGGGGGTCGACGAGGTGCTCGAGGGGGGTGATCCCGTGTCATCGAGCCGCATCCGCCACGCCATCACCGGCGGCCGCGTCGCGGAGGCGGCGGCGATGCTCGGACGCCCCTATCTCCTGGACGGTATCGTGTCCCGCGGCGATCGGGTCGGGCGGAAAATCGGCTACCCGACGATCAACCTGGCGCCGGAAAACGAGCTCCACCCCTCCGACGGCGTCTACGTCACCTCGATCGAGATCTCCTCGTTCGGCCGGCGCTTCGAGTGCGTGACCAACATTGGCCGGCGGCCGACGGTCTACGAAGACTTCTCGACGACGATCGAGACGTACGTGTTCGACTTTTCCTCGGATGTCTATGGCGAGCGCGTCCGCCTCTTCTTCCACGACCGGCTGCGGGACGAGCGCACCTTCCCCTCGATGATGGCGCTGACGGAGCAGATCGGGCGGGACATCGAGTCAGCGCGGGCGTATTTCGCGCGGCCCCCCGCCGGGAGCGCGGGGCCGGGCGGAGGCGGAGCAATCTGACGGGCGCGGCTCCGAATCAGGCGTGGACCGGGGGCCGGAACAGGCGGCGGTAGCCCGCCAGGATCAACAGGGCGGCGCCGAAAGTCGCCACGATGGCGGCCCCCGTCGGCAGGTCGAGCAGAAACGAAAGCGCTACGCCGGCGGCGGAGACGACCGCGCCCATCGTCCAGCCGATCGCCAGGCGCGGACCGAGCCGCTCCGCGAAGAGCATCGCCGTGACCGAAGGCACGATCAAAAAGCAGAAGACCAGCAGCACGCCCGCGATGGCAACCGACGAAGTCACGACGAACCCGAATGACATGTAGAAGAGAAAGTCCCAGAGCCGGACGTTTAACCCGTCCCGCTCCGCCGCGCTCTCGTCCATCGAAATGGCGAGGAATCTCCGGCGAAAGATGTAATGGAAGACCCCGACGAGCGCGTAGAGCACGGCGGTCTTGCCGATCTCGGGCCACGTGACCGACAGGATGTTGCCGACCAGCATCTCCTTCAAATGCTCGGTCTCCTGGGTCGCCTTCGACATGATCAGGATCGCCATCGCCGCGGAGACCGCGTACACGATGCCGATGATGGCTTCCTGCGGGATCCGGGTCTTGCGGTGCACCCGCGTCAGCGCAAAGATCGCGGCGCCGAGAAACGTGAAGCCGAGGGAAAAGAGATACGCGGTCGTCGAGTGCAGGTCGTAGCCCGCGAGATAGGCGACGGTCGATCCGAGCGCCGCGATCTGCGCGAGAGAGAGGTCCACGAAAATGACCCCGCGTTCGACCACGTGCACTCCGAGGTAGGCATGGATCCCGGTCAGGATCAGGCTCGCCACGAACGCGGGCAGGAGAATCTGAAAAATCGTCACTTCTTGCCCTTCACCGCGGTGACGAAGGAGTCGACGTTCTTGTCGAAGAGTCCGAAGTAATCCTTGATCTCGGGAATCCCGCCGACCGACGGGTAGAACACGACCACCGCTGAGCCCGTCTTGCCCGCCACCGCGTTGGGCGTCTTCGCGTCGAAGTACGGCTCGACTAAGATCACCGCGATCTTTTCCTTCTGGATCAGGTTGATGATCTCGAGCGTGTGTGAAGGCGAGGGCGGAATTCCCGGCTTCGGTTCGACGTGCCCCGCGACCACCAGCTTGAAATGTTTGGCGAAGTTCGGCCACGAATCGTGGAAGGTCACGATCTTCGTGCCCGCGAACGGGGCCATCTTCGCATCCCATTCCTTCGTTTTCGCCGCGAGGCGCGCGTCGAAAGCGGCCAGGTTCTTCTCGTAGGTCGCTTTGCCGGCGGGGTCGAGCTCCGAGAGCCGGGCCGCGATCGCGCGCGCGATGATTCGCCCGTTGTCGGGATCGGTCCAGTAATGAGGGTTGCCGTAAGGATGCACGTCGCCCATGGCGCGGGTCACCTGCGCGGTCGGCCGCTGCAGGATGTCGACTCCCGCCGACGCGTCGAGATAACCGGGATTGCCCGGATGGATTTTCGTATTTCGGCTCTGGTCGATCAAGGGGGGCAGGTAACCGATCTCGAGCTCGAGCCCGGCGGCGATCAGAAGGTCAGCGCGCGACAGCCGCACGATGAACGAAGGCTTCGCGTCCACGAAGTGCGGGTCCTGATACCCCTTCGCCAGCGCAAAGGCATCCACGCGGTCCCCGCCGATCGCCTGGGCCATCGAGGCGAAGTCCTGAAGGGTCGACACCACGTTGACCCTCGCGGCCCGGGCGGGAGCCGCGAACCCGAGGAACAGAGAAACGACACCGGTAAGGAAGAGAGAAGTTTTTTTCATTTTGTTCGTCCTCAAAAAGGGTGGGCGCCGTGGGCGCCGATGGCGAACTGGAGCTGGAGCAGCGCCTCGGCCGCGTTGATACCGCCGGCATATCGGCGCCGGCGCAACTCGCCGCGCAGCTGGGAAAATTCACTCGGCCAGAACGTCAGGAGAATTGCCTGCCCCGTGTCGCGACGGTCGGCCTCCTGGGCGCGGTCCGACGATTCGACGCGCGCGCCGGCGAACCAGCGTTTGGCGAGCTGGTACTCGCCGGAGAGAAACCATCCGCGCGCCGTCTGCCGGCCGTCCGGCTGGTCTCGGCGGCTTCGGTAGAGCTCTCCGCGGATCGAGGCGGACCGGTAGCTTGCCCGCCGCAGGGGCTTCCAGCGAAACGTGGCGTCGATGGCTTCCAGCCGCGTGTGGCGGGTAATCTCTTCGGTTGACGTCGCGTTGGGACCGTATCCGTACGAGAAGCCGAGCTCGACGTTACTGCTCTCCGAGATATCTCCGTAGGCGCGGTAATGCGCGTTGTAGGCCAGGTCGCCCCTGTGCGGCGCCTGGAAGAGACCCTCCGATTCGCCGCGGAAGACCTGGACGGTGAGCTCCGAGAAGAGGTCCGCAGGCAGGGGGAGCAGGCGCGATAGCGAAACGCCGTCGCCGATCCAGCCCTCTTCGCCCCCGAGCAGGTTGACGATGGGAAGCGGCTCGTCGGCCCAGGGCAGCACGTGCAGGTGCAACGTGTTGATCTTCCCGAACTGCACGCGCATGCGCCCGACCTTCGCGAGAAATTGCGCAGGAAGCGCGGTGAACGTCAGATAGCCCTCTTCGACGGAGACGTTGCTGCCGTTGAAGGACAGAAAGAAGTCGGCGCGGGCATAGGGATCCACGATCGCCTGAAGACCGAGCTCCGACTCGCGCAGGGAGAGATTCGGGAGGTTCTCGACCGGATTTCGACCCGCCACACCGAGAAAATTGCCGATGACGGAAATCGAAGGGTTGAAGTAGTTCGAGGTCTGCGAGGCGCCTCCCCCTGCGGCAACCGGGGCCGGAGCAGGTGAATCGGGCGGGGGCGCCGGCGGCTCCGCGGCGGGCGCCGGCGTCCCCGCCGGGGTTGGCGCGGGCGCCGGAGTAGTTTCCTGCGCCGGCAGAATCGCGCACGTCAGGGTCAGGACGACCGCGGCAACGGGCGATATCGATATCCGAAACCTCATCTGTACCCTCCTGCCGCTCGAGGCGGCACCGCGCGTCCGGCGAAAGACCGGCCGCTCAGGCGCTCAGAGGAGCGCGGGGGGAGCGCGGCCGTCGGCTGAGCGCGGCGCGAAGAGAGGGAGAGCGCGGGTCGAAGCGTTGGGCGCCGGGCCCATGGCGCGGGCTGCCGAAGGGGTAAAAATCGAGACGCCGGACAGCGAAACGGTGCGGTGCGCGAGGCAGGCGAAACAGCCGTGCGGAGCGGAAGAATCCGGCGTCTCGCCCGTCCACGCGGGCAGCTGTGCCGCGGCAGCGAAGGCGGGAGGGGCTTGCCCGGGCTCGGGGTGAAGACCAAAAGAGCCGGCTACGGCAAGCAGAGCCGCCGCAAACAGGATCACCCGCGGCCAGCGGGCGTCGCGGAAAGTCTGCAGCATCGGAATAGCGCAACGAGGCACGGCTCCATTGTATTCCGGACGGTGTCCCAAAGAGCGGACAGGGGGAGGCGTGCTTAGAATGTCCCATGTCCGACCTGCCGGTCGCGGAGGCCTCCCGACGTCACGCGCCCGCGACGGCCGCGCCAAACCGGGCGCTCCGACATCGGATGTACTGGCTCCTCGGGTTGACCTTTGTTCATGTGGTCGGAGAGGGAGGGCTCGCCTTCTACGAGGCCCTCCGCATCGGCAGTCTCGCGCTGCTCGCCTTTGCCCTCGAAAGCGTTATCGAGGGGGGGGCGGCGCTTCTGGCCGTGCGCCACCTCCGGCATCTCTCCGACGAGGAAGAAGACCACGCCGCGAGCGATCAGACTCTGGCGCGCTGGATCGGCGTCTCTTTTCTACTGCTCGGCGCGTACACGACGGTGCGGGGGATCGTGGAGCTGACCGGGGGGACGCACGCGGAGCGCAGTCCGCTCGGGCTCTACCTGACGATCTTCGCGACGTTTGGGATGCCGTTCATCGGCTACTGGAAGTGGAAAACGAGCCATGCGCTCGACAGCAAGGGCCTGGCCGCCGAGGCGAAAGAGTCGATCGCCTGCTCTGCCGACTCGGCCCTGACGCTTCTCGCGATGCTGGGCGGACTTCTCGGCGCTCCCGGATGGCTCGACCCCGCGCTGTCCCTTCTAATGGTGCCCTGGTTTCTCCGCGAGGGGCTGGCGCACGTGAGGGGCCGGGTGCACGCGCATGTGCATTGAGAGACCGGCGCCGTCAGGGGTGAGGCGCGAGCGGTGAGGCAAACGAGAGAGCCAGTCTTGGTGCCTCCAACGGAATCAGCGCGGCGCCAGACCGCTCCGCCATCCGCTAAGATGAATCTCCAGGCCCGTAAATCGCATACGTCTCGATGGGGAGGAAGTGACCGATGTCGGATAACCCGAATGTGCATGAGGTTTCGGATACGAGCTTCGACGGTGACATCTTGAAAAGCGACAAGCCCGTGCTCGTCGATTTCTGGGCGCCCTGGTGCGGCCCCTGCCGCTCGGTTGCCCCGATCGTGGAAGACCTCGCGACGCAGTACAAGGACAAGCTCAAGGTGGCGAAGATCAACGTGGACGAGTCTTCGCAGGTCGCGATGAAGTACCAGGTCACGTCGATTCCGACGTTCATCGTGTTCAAGAACGGACAGGTCGCCGATCGCGTTCTCGGGGCACTGCCGAGGAGCGAATTTGTGAAGTTCATCGACCGCAACCTGTGATCTAGAGGGCGCGCGGCGCCCTGCAGGAAAGGGGAGGGCGAGAGCCCTCCTTTTTCTTTCCGACGAGGACCCTGCAGGGGAAATCCGAAGGCCGTTGGCCGTCGTAAGATAGGCGTCGTGAAGCGATCCCTCATCCTCTTTGCCCGGGAGCCATCCCGCGAGGCGCGCTCGAAGGGGCTTGCGGCGGCCGGCGCCGCGGACCTTTTCGCCTCCTTCGCGGCGGGATGGCTCGACGCCGCCGAACGCGCGGGCGCGCGACTGGTCGTGGCGGCCCCCGCGGAAGACATGACGGCGTGGCGCCGGCGGCTTCCCCGCGACCGCGGGATCGTCTGGATCGCCCAGCACGGCCGCTCCTTCGGGGAGCGTCTGGAGGAGAGCGCCCGCTGCGCAGCCGCCGACGGCAGCCCCGCGGTGCTCGTCGGCGGGGACGTTGCCCCGAGCGTCGAGGCCGCCTGCCGCGCGTTCGACGCCCTCGATCGGAGAGCCGATGCAGTCCTCGCGCCCGCTCCGGACGGTGGGATCTCCCTCGTTGCCCTGGGTCCGAACGACTTCGACCTCCTCCGGACTCTTGCCGCGGGAAGCGCGGGCGTGTTCCGGTCTCTGGTCGACGCCCTGGCCGCCCGCGGACGGGCCGTAGAGCTGGTGGGATTTGCCCCCGACGTCGACGGCCGCCGCGACCTTCGTCGCCTGATTCGCTCGGGCGCCATCTTCCTCGCCCGCTCCCTCGCCCGTCGGGCCCTCGAGATTCCCGAGTCCGCCGACGGGCGCCCGCGCCCCGCTCCCCGTTCGCTGCTTCTCGCGGGCCCCTCGGGTCTGCGCGCTCCTCCCGCCTTCGCGTAGCGACTTTTTCTCCAGTCGAAACGCGACTCCGGCCTCCGCGCCGGGATCAAAGCGGCCCCAGGGCCGAAGGTGGGTCATCCGTGCACGAATCCATGCCGGCTTCCAGCGCTCCGCAGGGTCTCTCTCCGTCTCCGGGGGGCGCCTTTCCCTTCGTCCCCTCGGTGTCACTCGACACGTTGTGGTTTCAGGTTGCGGGCACCCTGTGCAACCTGAAGTGCACGCATTGCTTCATCTCGTGCTCGCCGACGAATCACAACCACGAGATGCTGACGCTCGCCCAGGTCCGGGAAAGGCTGGCGGAAGCGATCCCCCTCGGGGTGCGTGAGTACTACTTCACGGGCGGCGAGCCCTTCATGAACGTTGAAATGCTCGCGATCCTTGAAGAGACCCTCCGGCAGGGGCCCGCGTCGGTCCTCACCAACGGGCTCCTGCTGACCCCCGAACGCTGCCGCCGACTGAAGACGTTGTCCGAGGAGAGCGAGTATTCGCTCGACATCCGCATCTCGATTGACGGGTACACCGCGCTAGAGAATGACCCGATCCGCGGCACGGGCACCTTCGAGAGGATCCTGACCGGAATCCGCAATCTCGCCGCGGCGGGCTTGAACCCCGTTCTGACCGTCACGGAGGCGTGCGGCGAGGCGGCGAGCGCGGAGGGTCGGACGCGCTTTCTCGAGTGGCTGCGGGAGATCGGGCTCCCGCGGCCGCGGCTGAAGGTGCTCTCTCTCTTCCGCATCGGAGCCGAGGAGCAGCGGTTGCGCGCCTATGACTCGTGGGAGTCACTCCGCGGGCGCAGTCTGGCCGCCGAGGAATCCGAAAAGCTTCAGTGCTCCTCCTGCCGCATGGTGACGTCGCGCGGGGTCTACGTCTGCCCGATCCTGATCGACGAGCCCTCGGCGCGCATGGGATCGTCCCTCGGAGAGACTTTGCGGCCCTTCGAGCTGGCCCACGCGGCGTGCTTCACATGCCACGAGTACGGCGTGACGTGCCGGACGTGATCGCGCCCGCATCCGACGGCGTGCGTCTCGCCTTTTTCGGCGGCATCTACAACAACTGGAGGGCGCTGGAGGCGGCCGCCGCCGATGTCCGCCGCGCGGGTTCCGACGGGCTCTACGCGCTGGGAGACTTCGGGGGATTCGGACCGCACCCGGAGCGGGTCTTTCCGATTCTGCTCGACTCCGGCGCTCAGTTGATCCAGGGCAACTACGAGCAGTCTCTCTCGACGGGAGCGACGGACTGCGGCTGCGGTTACACCGACCCGCGCGACAACCATTTCGCGCAGATCTCCTATGACTATACGGCGGCGAATACGTCCCCGGCGGCGAAGCAGTGGATGGCGACGCTTCCGGGAACGCGCCGGCTCGAGGTCGCCGGCCGCCGGGTGCTCCTCGTCCACGGCTCCCCGCGGAAGATCAACGAGTTTCTCTGGGAGTCCAACTCGCCCGTGCCGTTTCTGGAAAAGCTCCTCGACGATTTCGAAGCCGACGTGCTGGTCTGCACGCACACGGGGCTCCACTGGACGAGGAGACTGCCTTCCGGCCGCGTCGTGGTCAACGCGGGCGTTCTCGGCCGGCCGGCGAACGACGGCACGACCAACGTCTGGTACACGCGCGTGACGTTCGGACCCGAGGTGACCGTCGAGTTCGTCCCCGTCCCGTACGACCTCGAAGCCCTCGCCCGCGAGATGGAGGAGGAGCGGCTTCCACCCGAATTCATCGCGACTATCCGCACCGGATGGTGGACCACATGTCTCGAGATCCTGCCGGCGAAGGAACGGGAGAGGGGAAGACATTGAAACTGCCGGGC
>JBBQDF010000069.1:0-9673 GCA_038319475.1 Thermoanaerobaculia bacterium | reverse complement strand
CGCGTAGAGGCAGGACACGAGGGAATTCGCGCCGAGCCGGTTCGCCCCGTGAATGGAGAAGTCCACCTCTCCCGATGCGAAGAGCCCCGGAACGTTCGTCGACTGGTTCTTCGGCGATGCCTCGTCGAGCCCCCCGGTCGTCTCGTTCTTCGCGAACTGCACCCAGAGGCCGCCCATCGAGTAGTGCATCCCGGGGAACACCTTCATCGGGACCTCGCGAGGGTCGTCTCCGACGAACTTTTCGTAAATCTCGAGGATGCCGCCGAGCTTCGTGTCGAGCTCCTTGCGCGGAATGTGCGTCAGGTCCAGATACACCTCGCGGCGCCCCCCGATCCCGTAACCCTGCAGACACACCTGAAAGATCTCGCGCGTGGCGATGTCGCGGGGGACGAGGTTGCCGTAGGCGGGGTACTTCTCTTCCAGGAAATACCAGCGCTCCCCTTCCGGAATCGCCTTCGGATCGCGGACGTCGCCCTGCGTGCGCGGAACCCAGACGCGGCCGCCTTCGCCGCGGGCCGATTCCGACATCAGCCGAAGCTTGTCGGTCCCCGGAATCGACGTCGGATGCACCTGGATGAACTCGCCGTTGGCGTAGCGCGCGCCATCCTGGTAGGCGGCCGAAGCGGCGGTCCCCGTGTTGATGACCGAATTCGTGGAACGCCCGAAGACGATTCCGGGGCCGCCCGTCGCCAGCATCACCGCGGAGCCGGCGAACGTCTCGATCTTCATCGAATACCAGTCGAGCGCGGTGATCCCGCGGCAGTTCCCGTCGGCGTCGCGCACCAGGCCCAGAAACTCCCACGCCTCGTACTTGCGCACGAGCCCGGCGACCTCGTACCGGCGGGCCTGCTCGTCGAGCGCGTAGAGGAGCTGCTGCCCCGTCGTCGCTCCCGCAAACGCGGTCCGGTGAAACTTCGTCCCTCCGAAGCGGCGGAAGTCGAGCAGCCCCTCCGGCGTCCGGTTGAACATGACCCCCATGCGGTCGAGCAGATTGATGATGCCGGGAGCCGCCTCGCACATCGCCTTCACCGGCGGCTGGTCCGCCAGAAAGTCGCCTCCGTACACCGTGTCGTCGAAGTGAAGCGCGGTCGAGTCGCCTTCGCCCTTGGTGTTGACCGCCCCGTTGATGCCGCCCTGCGCGCAGACGGAGTGGCTGCGCTTGACGGGGACGATCGAGAACAGGTCGACCGCGACGCCGAGCTCCGCGGCCCGGACCGCGGTCATCAACCCGGCCAGCCCTCCCCCGACGACGATGATCCGTTCGGCCGCCATGCGCTTTTCTAGAGCCGGAACGCGGAAATCGAGCGGACGCCCAGGACGGAGAGAGCCAGAAACACCACGGCGGAAATGTACATCATCCGCCGCTGCGCCCGAGGTCCGACGGTGATACCCCACACGATCGAAAACGACCAGAGCCCGTTGGCCAGATGAAACGTCGCCGAGAGGATCCCCGCGATGTAGAAGGCGTAGATCCACGGGTTCCCGACGGCCCCCTGGACCTGCCGGAACAGGTCGAGGCTCTCGTGATCCGTGAGCTGGACGAGCCGCGTCGTCCAGTAGTGAAAGAGGATGAACGCGAAGACGAGGACCCCCGTGACGCGCTGCAGGAAATACATCCAGTTGCGCGCGTATCGGCTGGAGACCACGTTTGGCCGCGCCGTGCCCGTGATGAAAAGCCCGTACACCCCGTGAAACACGAGAGGAACGGCGATGAAGAGGACCTCGGCGATGATGGCCCCGGGCAGCGTCTGCAGCCGGTGCGTCATCTCGTTGTACGCGTCAGGCCCTCGGAGCGCTGCGAAGTTTTCGTAGAGGTGAAAGGCCAGAAAACCGCCGATCGGAACGATCCCGGACAGCGAGTGCAGGCGCCGGATCCAGAAGTTCCGGTCCGACGTCATACTTTCAGGATGCGAAAGAGCTCCCGGACCGCCTCTGCGGATCTGGCGAGCGCCTCCTTTTCCTCGTCGAGAAGCCGGATCTCCAGGACCTGTTCCGCGCCGCCTCTCCCGAGCTTCACAGGGACGCCGAGATAGACATCGCGCATCCCGTACTCGCCCTGCAGGTACGCCGCGCAGGGCAGCACCTTCTTCTTGTCTTTCAGAACCGCATCGACCATCTCGACGACGGCCGAGGAGGGCGCGTAATAGGCGGACCCCGTCTTGTAGTAGTTGACGATCTCGATGCCGCCTTCGCGGGTGCGCTTCACGATCGCGTCGAGCTTGTCTTTCGGCAGAAGCTCCGGGATCGGGACGCCGCCGACCGTCGAATACCGCGGCAGCGGCACCATCGTGTCTCCGTGCCCGCCCAGAACGAATGCGTGCGTGCTTTCAACGGAGACCCCGAGAGCTTCGGCGATGAACCACCGCATGCGCGCCGAGTCCAGGATTCCCGCCATCCCAAACACGCGCTCGCGGGGAAAACCCGAGACCCTCCGCGCGACTTCGCACATGGCGTCGAGCGGATTGGAAACGACGATCAGGATGGCTTCGGGAGACCGGCGGGCGATCTCGCGCGTGACGCCGCCGACGATCTCCTGATTCTTGAGCACGAGGTCGTCCCGCGTCATCCCGGGCTTCCGCGCCAGCCCCGCCGTGATAATTACGACGTCGGAGCCTTCCGTCTCGTCGTATCCGTTCGAGCCCCGGATGCGGGCGTCAAACCGCTCGACCGGCGCGGACTCCATCATGTCGAGGGCCTTGCCCTGCGGGATGCCCTCGAGAATGTCCACCAGAACGACATCGGCAAGCTCGCGCTCGACGAGCCTCTGCGCCGCCATCGCTCCGACGTTTCCCGCCCCGACGACGGTCACTTTCTGCTGCATGGCCGGATCTTATCCGCTTCGCCTGACGGTGAAGGATCGCCGGTTCCCCTGTCCGCGCGCATCCTTCGCGAGCGAAGCGGACTTCTCCGCGAACGCTAGAATGCGATCACGTGAGCGACCGGCCGGCGTACAAGGACCATCCTCTCTGGAGTCAGGCGATGTCACTGACCCGCGAAGGCTACGCGCTCGCCGAGCGGCTCCGACAGGAGGACCCGGCACTCGCCCGGCGGATGAAGAAAGCCGCTGTCGCCGTACCCGCGCAGGTCGCCGGCGCTCTTGGCGCGGACGCGGGCGCGCCGGAGCGGCGCGACCACCTGGCCGAGGCGCGGGGGGCCCTCGTGGATCTGGTGCGCCACGCGCGATCGTGCGGCCTCCCCGGATCCGACGCTCTTGCCCGGCGGGCCGAGCTTTTCGATCGCGATGTTCTCTTCGAGCTCGGCGCAGGAGAGCGGTTCTTCTGAGCCGGGCGCCGATGACGGAGACCCTGCCCCCGGCCGAGCCTTCGATCCGTGTCGTCATGATGCCCAAGGACACGAATGCGCACGGGACGATCTTCGGCGGCGTGATCCTGTCGTACATCGACCAGGCCGCCGCGGTCGAAGCCAAGCGGCACGGCGCCTCGTTCATCGTCACCGTTGCGATGCGGGAAATCGTCTTCCACCACCCGGTGTACGTCGGCGACCTCGTCTCGTTCTACACGCGGCTGGTGCGGCTCGGACGCACGTCGATCACCGTCGCCGTCGAAGTCTTCTCGCAGAACGGGGAAGGCCGCGGGCAGAGAGTGAAGGTCACGGAGGCCGAAGCGACGTTCGTGAACCTGGACGAGAACCGGAAGCCGATGGAGATTCCCAGGAAGACTCGAGAGCCGTGAGGGGGCGTGCGTAGGAGTGAGGGATGTCTGCCGGCTTTCGTTTTTTGCCGGTCTTATCGCCTCTTCTGCTTTCTCTTAGGATCTGTTCGATAAAAATTTACCGGCTATCTTTTCTCCTGGGCGCTTTTATCGCCTGTTTTGCTTTCTCTCAGCAGATCCGGCCGCGCGTGGGACGCCGCGCGACCAGATCTGGATCCGCGCGGCCTGACGCGCTCCGGTCAGATCTGGATCCGCGCGGCCCGACGCGCTCCGTTTTCACCATTCGCCTTCGGCGGCGGGTTTTTTTCCGGGGGACGCTTCCTCGTCCTCATCGTCTAAATCATCGGCGGCCTGACGCGCGAGCTCTTCGGAGTCGTGCGATTCGGAAAACTCCTTCAGTCCGCGACGGTACTCTTCGTCCGCCTTCCAGTTCCCCTCTCCGTGCATCTCGCCGGGGCGACCGGCCGCTGCGCGCTTCGCGGAAGTCGCGCGCTCGGAAGACCTGGCCGTCGACGAGCCTGCACCCGATCGGCCGCGGATCGTCGCCTCCGGAGACTTCGATGAGGTGCGTTCCTTCGCCGTAACACCGCCGCCCGAAGCTCGGGACCCGCCCGACATGGGACGCGCCGATGTCGTCCGTGCTCCGGCCGAGCGGCTCCCGCCCGATTTCTTCGCGCCCGATCCCGACGGCGTCTTTCGCGTCCGGGCGGAAGCGCCCGCCTTCTTCGTCGACGATTTTGAAGTACCCGCCTTCCTGGTCGACGATTTCTTCGTCGACCCGCGCGAGGAGGAGGACTTCCGCGACGACGACTTCCTGGCTCCGCCCGAGGAGCCGCGCCCGCGCTTCGAGGCGCTCCTGCCCGAACTCTTCTTCGCGCCTCCGGAGCTCTTCGCCCGACCCTTGCTGGCCGATTTTCCAGTCGATTTCTTCGTCTTCTTGGCCACTCTTTGCTCCTCCTCTCCCGGTTACCCGGTCCCCGGATCATACAATTCCGGCAGTGGAGAATCGAGAAGGAGAGCGCGTCCAGATCACCGCCCTCCCCTCCGGGCTCCGGGTCGAAATCGGCCCCCTTGTGCGCCGCCGGCGCGAACGCCTCCGGCTTCTCGCGGTGGCGGCGACTCTCGTCGCGGCCACCGTCTTCGGAGGGGCGCGCCTGGTTTCGGCGTGGGATGCGGGGCTGCGCAAAGCGGACTTCTCGGACCTGCCCCTTCCGGCCCTGCTCGCTCTCTCGGTGGCGGTCGGGGTCTCGGCCCCTTTTGCCCTGCTCGGCCTGTCCGCGCTGGCGTTCGCCGAGGAAACGATCGAAGTCGGCCCGGAGGAGATCCGAATCGAGACCGTCGTCTTCGAAACGGTCCGCCGGAAGCGCCTCCTGCGGCGCGACCTCGATTGCTGGCGCGAGACGTTCCTTCCGCTTTCCCCGTGGTGGACGTGGGCGGTCGAACGGCTCGCCGCTCGCGTCGATGGGCGGCTCTATCCGCTCGCCGGGATGGCGGGTCCGAAGGAGAAGCGCGCGATCGCCGACGCTCTCTCGCGCGCTACCGCTAAGCCGATCGTCCGGGACTTCCGCCGCATCCGCGAAATCGAAGACGCTCCGGCCGCGGGGCCGATCCGGGATAAAATCTCTCGGTGAACACCCCTTCCACCAGCCCGGGCCGCCACCTGACGGACGTTCGCCTCTTCGAATTCGACATTCCCGACGAAGTCCGCTGGGGACTGGCCGAGGCCGGTTTCGTCTTCGCCACTCCGATCCAGGCGGTCGCGTTGCCGCTGACGCTCTCGGGCCGCGACGTCGCGGGCCAGGCGCAGACGGGGACGGGAAAAACCGCGGCGTTCCTGATCACGATTTTCTCGCGTCTGCTGCGCACGCCCCGGCCCGGGCCTGCCCGCGGACCGCGGGCGCTCGTCATCGCGCCGACGCGCGAATTAGTCGTGCAGATCCGACAGGAAGCGGAGGCGCTCGGCCTCCACACGGGCCTCTCCACTCTCGCCGTCTTTGGAGGGATCGACTACCGCCTGCAGCGGGACGCCGTGAAGACGGTCCCCGACATCCTGGTCGGGACCCCCGGCCGTCTCATCGACTACGAGCAGCAGGGAGCCACGACGTTCAAGGACGTCGAGATTCTCATCGTAGACGAGGCGGATCGCATGTTCGACATGGGCTTCATTCGGGACCTTCGCAAGATCCTGCGGCGGTGCCCTCCGTACGACCGCCGGCAGACTCTCCTCTTCTCCGCAACCCTGTCCACCTCGGTCATGGAGCTCGCCTATGAGCACATGAACAACGCCCAGAAGATCGAGGTCGAGCCCGAGCGCGTCGGCGCCGAGGGGATCACCGAGCTGCTGTACCACGTGTCGTCGTCGGAAAAGTTCCGGCTCCTCTTAGGCGTACTCGAGCGGGAGGGCGGTTCCCGGGTCCTCATCTTCGTCAACCGCCGGACGACCGCCTTCGACCTGGTGAAGGGCCTGACCGCGAACGGCTACCCGACTCGCGCGCTCGCCGGGAACGTCCCGCAGGACCGGAGACTGAAAATTCTGACGGATTTCAAGGAGGGACGGCTCGCCGTTCTCGTGGCAACCGACGTGGCATCCCGCGGCCTCCACATCGAAGGCGTGTCGCACGTCATCAACTACGACCTCCCGCAGGACGCCGAAGACTACGTCCACCGCATCGGACGCACCGGACGCGCGGGCGCCGTCGGCCAGGCGGTCTCCTTCGCCTGCGACGACTACGTGTTCTCGCTCGATGCGATCCAGAAGCTGATCGGCCGTCCGATCGAAGTCCACTGGCCGGCCGAAGAGCTGTTCCGCTCCGGCAAGGTCTCGAGCGCCCCGCGCGCCCACGCCGCCGGACAGCCGCGGCGCACCTCACCGCGCCAGAAGCCGGCCGGGATGCGCATGCCGATCGCCGCGGGCCCGGAGGATCCGGATTCCTTCGGCCGCACGAAGAGGAAGAGCCACCGGCGTTGACCGGGGGTTAAGGGTAAGGGGTTAGGGCGGGACGGAGCCCTTCTTTTTTCGCGCCTCACCCCTCACGCCCTCACCCCTCACGACCCGGTCGGCTCAGGCGGCGGCCAGGGCTCCCGCGGCGACCCAGTGCGCCAGCAGCCGGCGGATCCTGTAGGAATCCGCGGCGACGCTCGATTCGCAGTCCCGGGGCGTGCCTCCCTGCGAGACGCGCGTCCAGAGGTCGCGGAAGAGGATCCCGTCGCGTTCGTCGGGATGCGGCGTGGGCTTGACGTCCGTGATCTTCAACTCGGCTTCGTCGGGGACGAGCGCGGCCGCCTGCTGGAACTCGTCGTATCGCCGCATGCCTTCCAGGGACAGCGGCAGGATCTGCCGCAGGCCGGCGGCGCCGCTGTCGTCCGCGCTCGAGTCGGCGGAGCGGGAGAACAGGAAGGTTCCCGGCAGCGGCCTCTCGAGGAGCTGGTAGAAGGCTTCGTCGCCGGAGAGCAGTCCCGTCCGGCAGGCCTGGAGTCTCCCCGCCCTCAGAAGAATGGTCGCCATCGTCTCGCCCTTGCGGCCCTTGATGTGGAGAGATCCGCTCACCCGCGACTCGGCAAGGCTCTGCAGAAGGGCCGGCAACCCGAAGATGTCGAGGTCTCCGGACAGAGTCGCCGCGGCGGGCGGCGCCGCCGCCCCTTCGCCGCCGGCGTTGCTCGGGGCCTCCGCAAACGCGAGCAGCGCCTTCGAGGCGGCCTTCCCGATCTCGTGGCCCGTGAACCTCTTCGCGAGGTCCTCCAGAGCCGCGCGCACCGCCGGATGGGGGGTCGTCGAGAGGGCCTCGATGCAATAGAAGAGACTCTGGTCGTTCTGGTGCAGGACGAGGCCGAACAGCTTGAACGGGGCGTTGGCCTTGATCGCGCCAAGGAGCGCGTTCATCGCCTCTTCGTCGTCGGACAGGTCCTGGCCGGCGAGCTCCGGCAGGCGGGCCATCGTGTCGCCGAGCTCCGGCTTGCGTTTCAAGCCGTGCTCGACGACCGCCTTGTGCGCTCCCGGCGTGCCGAACCGCGCGAGCGCGGCGACGACGCGGTCGAGCAGGAGGCGAGTCTCGCGGGCGTCATAGGGGCTGTCCGCCGCTTTGTTCAGCAAAACGGCTTCGAGGTCGTAAAGGAGCGATACGAGCGTGCGCTCCGCCTTCTCGTGCTTCAACTGCCCGAGGTTCGCGATCGCCTCCTTGACGAGCGGGGCGGGGAAGCGCAGCTCGAGATGGCGGACGGCCAGATCCACGTCCTCGTCGATCGAAGCGCCCGCCGGGCGCGGAATGCGTCGGAGCAGGTAGAGAAGATTGCGTCGGTAGTACCACTCCTCGTCCGCGGCCCCGCGCCCGAACGCGGGACGCAGATCCTCGAGCGCGGCCTGGCGCGCCGAGGGTCCGTGAACCTCGAGAAGAAGAAGAAGGAGCCGGCGGCGCTCTCGCTTCACCTCGCGCCTCAGATCCGCGAGCAGACCCTCGGGAGTCAGGTTCAGGAAGAAGTTCAGGACCTTCCGCAGCGGCGGATGCAGCTCCGCCGACTCCGCATACTTGCGCAGCCGTTCGGGGTCGAGAGACTCGTCGCCCTTCTTGCGGATGGCCTGCGCCGCGACCGGATCGATCGAGCGGTCGGTGATGATCCGGTTGGCGAGATCGATCATCGTGCCCGATTGCGCGAGGGAACCCTCGTTGAAGCGGTCGACGGCCGAACGGACCATCTCCTGAAACCGCCGGCTCGCCTCCGCGGGGTCCTCGGCCTCGGTCACGATGCGGCGCATGGCCTCGATCGCGGGGCTCGCCGGCACGGCGACAGCCCGCGCATCCTCCGCCGCGGCCGGAACGATCCACCCCGGAAGACTGCTGCCGAGCGACTGAAAGACATCTCCCGTATTCACGTTCAGGCCCATCTCGCGGAGACGCTCCAGGTACTGCTCGAATTCCTTCCCCGTTTTCGAGGTGCGCGCGGCCGCGGCAAGTGTCTGCGAGGCGAGCGGCGCGGAGGACCCGCCCCCGGAGCCGACCTCGCGCTCGAGCCGGTCGAGAAGCAGGGACAGGCGCCGCAGACTCTGGAGGTCCTCGCCGCCCGCCCCTTCGCCGCCTTTGCCTCCCGCGGCCGCGAGCCCGCGCGCGCCGGTGGCGGGCGCCTGCCGGAACAGCACGTCGACCGCCGCCATGGTGGCGGAGGACGAGGTCGCGTCCTTCAGCCGGGTCAGGTTGCTTCTCAGAAATTCGCGGTCTCCCTCGGGGCAATAAACGAGGACGCGCTCCTTCAACTCTTCGAGGAATGTCTCGAAGGGCCCCCGCGGCACCAGGTTGAACTCCCCCATCAGGTGAATTTTCTTGACGGCATGGAACAGGTAATCGGAGACCGGAATCTCGGTGCCGCCGCGGTACTGGGAGATGGTCCAGGAGTGGATGTTCGAGGCCATGAGCTCGGGCGCGTACTGGAGGAGAACACGGAACGACTCGGCGACCACCAGGGGCGGCAGAGTGTCCGAGAGGTATTGCTCGAGCTCGTCGAGCGCCTCGCGCAACTCCGAGTTCATTGTGTCGGCCATGGTGGGGTGGTTCTAGGCTAACGCACGTTCGCCTCTTGCGGTAGCGCAAGGGCGCCCGCAGGAAGGCCGGAAGGGGGTCCAGGCCGGGCCCCGGCGGCCCGGCAGGCTCAGAAGCTCTTGAGAAAGTCGGTGTTGGACTTGAACTTGGAGAGCCGGCCGAGCACGAGCTCCATCGCCTGGATCTTGTCCACGGCGGCAAGAGCCCTGCGCAGTTTGACGATCTTCGGGAGCTCGTCGGGGCCGTAAAGCTTTTCTTCTTTCCGGGTCCCGGACTGGGGAATGTTGATGCAGGGAAAGATCCGCCGGTTGAAGAGGTCCCGGTCGAGCACGATTTCCGTGTTGCCGGTGCCCTTGAACTCCTGAAAGATGATCTCGTCCATTCGCGATCCGGTGTCGACCAGAGCGGTCGCGATGATCGTGAGAGAGCCTCCGCCCTCGGCGTTGCGGGCCGCGCCGAAGAAACGGCGCGGCT